>DASROV010000058.1:0-7136 GCA_035646755.1 Trueperaceae bacterium
GTCGACCGGTGTCGTCGGTGAACGGCTCGCGCCAGAAGGTGAATACCCGCACCAAGCGTGCGCCAAAACGCTTGGCGAGCAGGCAGGCGCGCTCCAACAGCTCGAGTTGAGCCGCCATGCTCTCGACGCCCTCAAGCGCGAAGTCGGCGGCCTGCTGCCGCGGCTGCTCGTCGAGCGGTGACTTGAACACCGGCGAGGAGATGCCGACAACTTCCAGGCCGTTGCCGTTCACCGCGTCTTGGAGGCGACCGAGCTCGTCGTCGCCGAGCTGCAGGAGGTTCTTGCCCCAGGCGGTCCTTAGCTCGATGGCGCGCAGACCCCACTCGTTTATCAGGCCACAAGCCTCGTGCGGATCGTCGCTAACCTCGTCGGTGATGATCCCGAGCCGCCACCGTCTCGGATCACGGGCTGTGTTCGACGTCGAGGGGATATTTTGAGTCATGTGCGGCTCCACTGGCGAGGCCAAAGGTTATTTTCAGTTGGCAAGAAGGCTAACATGCGCCACCTTCGTTATCACGGGCGCTGCTAGATGACCACAAGGGGTGCCATGTCGAAGACGAACCGATGACCAAGCCGATCGCGCTGCAGCTCTACAGCGTTCGTGACCAGTTGAAAGTGGACCTCGAGGGCACCGTGGCCAGGGTCGCGGAGCTGGGCTTCGACGGCGTCGAGCCGTTCGGGCTCACCCCGGAGACGGCGGAGAGAACCAGGCGAGCCTGCGACGACCACGGCTTGAGCGTGGTTAGCGTCCACGCCGCCGCGCCGGTAGGCGACGACGCCGACACGGTGTTGGCCATAGCCGACGCGCTCGGCTGCTCGAGGGTCGTGAGCGGCACTTCAGTAAGCGATTGCGAGACGTTGTCGGGCGTCATGGCTTGCTGTGAGCGCTTCGCGGAGGCTCATGAGACCTTGAAGTCGAGGGGTTTGCGCTTCGGTATCCACAATCACTGGTGGGAGTACGAGGTGGTCGCCGGCGTGTACCCGTACCGGCAGCTGCTCGACTGGCTCCCTAGCGAGGTCTTCTTCGAGGTCGATGTGTACTGGGTGCAGACCGCCGCCATCGATCCCATCGCGGTGCTACGCGAGATGGCCGGCAGAGCCAGGTTGCTTCACGTGAAGGACGGGCCGGCGCTGGTCGGCGAGCCGATGGTGCCGGCCGGTCAGGGCAGCCTCGACATCGCCGGCATCGTGCGGGCCAACGCGGCGCACTCCGAGGCTCTTATCGTCGAGTTCGACGCCTGTGCGTCGCCGATCTGGGAGGCGGTCGCCGCCAGCCGTGGGTACGTTGCGTCCCTCCGTTGAAGAGCTGAGCTTGAGGCTCGATGAGATCGATGCCGTAGTCAGCGATCTTGACGGCGTGGTGTGGCGGGGTCGGGAGACGCTGCCTGGCGTCCCGGAGTTCTTCTCCGCGCTGCGCTCACGCGGGTTGCCGGTGGTGTTCGCCACCAACAACAGCGGCAAGACGCCGGCGGAGTACGTCGAGCGGCTCGGGGGACTTGGCGTACCGGGGGTCGAGGAGCGCGACGTCGTCACCTCCGGCGTGGTGACCGCGGCTTACCTCCAAGAGCACTACCCGGTGGGCGCGGCGGTTCACGTCCTTGGCAACCCTGGTCTGCTGGCGTTGATCGCGGCGGCGGGGTTCACGGTGACTCGGGGCGACGAGCCGGCCGTAGCGGTGGTCGTCAGCGTCGCTCGCGACCTCAGCTTCGACAAGCTGGCCTTGGCTGCTTCGGCGGTGGGGGCCGGTGCCGACTTCATCGGGACCAACTGTGACCCGACCGTGCCGGTGCCTGGCGGCCTGCTGCCTGGCTCAGGCAGCGTGATCGCGGCGGTCGAGGTCGCCAGCGGACGTCGGGCGCGGCTGCTTGGCAAACCGGAAGCGGCGATGTTCGAGCACGCCTTGAAGGTGCTTGGATCTGCGCCCTCGCGCACGCTGATGATCGGTGACCGCCTCGACACCGACATTCTCGGAGCGCAGCGCGCGTCGTTGCGGACGGCGCTGGTGCTGACCGGTTCCACCACCGTGGCCGCGCTCGCCGAGGGCGCCGTAAGGCCAGACCTCGTCTGCCCTGACCTTAACGGGCTGCTAGCGGCTGTTCTCAGCGGGCGGCCAACGCTGTAACAATCGCTCGAAGGTGTTGATGTTGCGGGCCGTCGCTGTGACGCCGAGCCGGCGTTCGATCGCCTGGTTGGAAAGGCGCGAGGTGTGACTCATTGCCGCGAAGCACAGGTAGGCGGCGGCGCCGTCTAGCGCGACGCTGTCCGCTCCGAAGTCGGCCGCCTGCAGTGCGCGGCGCGCGTCTTCGTCCACCCTCTCGTCGACGTTCCAGAGGCACACGTGTACGCTGCCGCCAAGCGGCACCGCGAAGGGGTTGGCGGCGAGCACGGCCTGAACCTCGGCGGCGGTTCGTAGTACGACCGCCGTGTTCACGCCGAACTCGTCACCGATTAGTCCTTCGAGCCGGCCGCGAAGCGTCTTGGTCGCCCTCTTCGTGGAGCCGAAGACGAGGTTGCCGCTGGCCAGCAGGTACGCCGTGGGCGGCGGGCCCTGCCGCTCAAGCGCCGCGATGAGCGGCTTCATCGGCACCTTGTTGTGCTGGCCGAGGTTGACCGCTCGCAGGAAGGCGAACAGATAGGGCGGCTCGAGCGGGCTTTGGGGTGGGCTCATATGGGTGTAATGCGAATGCGGGTCATGCGCATGTTGGTCATGTGAACTGCGATAGCCAGGCGTCAGCGTGCGGCATGCCGCTCTCCATCACCGCGTTGCGGTACGCGTTGATGTCGTACGGCACGCGCCTTAGGTAGAGGTTCGGTTCCCCGCCGATCACCTGGAGCAATGCGTACTCCGCGACGGGCAGGTTTCTGCTGTCATCGGCGCTGAACGCTTTGACGAACGACATGCCGACACTGCCGGGGTTGGCGACTATCGCGTCACGGTAACGACGCACGAACTGCTCGTGGGTGTGGCCGCCAAGGTAGAGACGCGCGGGGTAACCGGCGAACCAGTCGTCGAGCGTCTCGTCGGGGGTGAGCGGTCGCAGCGGATCGTCGTAGCTTCGTGGCGACCCGTGGTAGGCGACTACCTGCAACCCGTCGCGCTCGAGGCTCAGGTTGGGGGCGAACGAGCGCACGAACTCCCGGTCGACGTCGTCGAGTCGCTCGGCCGACCAACGCTCGATGTCGAGGAACATCTGCGTGGCGTCGTTCGGAGCGGTGACGTCGGCGGCGGTGCGGGGCTCGAGTAGGTAAGCGTCGGTGTTGCCCATTATCGTCAGCGGTTCGAGAGCCTGGATGCGCTTGAGGGAGGCCGACGGACGCGGCCCGAGGTTGGCAAGGTCACCAAGGCTTAGCACCTCGTCGACGTCGAAGCGCAGCATGTCGGCCAGCACGGCCTCGAGTGCTGGCAGGTTGCCATGGACGTCGGCGATTAGTGCGATCACGGTCTGTCGCGCAGTATAGGCAAGGGGTTGACGGCGCGCCACTCGCAGAGGTCGCCGTTCTCTCCGTGGTAAACGCCGAAGTGCAGGTGAGGAGGGGTCCCGGCCGCGTTGCCCGAGTTGCCGACGAAGCCGATGAGGTCGCCAGTCTCGACACGCTGCCCCTCGGTCAGCTCGCCGGGCACGCTCTCGAAATGCGTGTAGAAGTAGCGCACGCCGCCGGCGCCGAAGACCGTTACCGACAGGCCCCCGAGACTGAGGTCTTCGATGCGGTAGACGAAGCCTGGCGCAGCGGCGCGAACCGGCGTGCCGCGCGGGGCGAAGATGTCGAGGCCTTCGTGAGACCGGTCCCAACGCGGCGCGCCGTAGGTGTCCGCGATCTGGCCGAGGCTCACGCCGTCTACTGGCATGATCAGCTCGGCGGCGGGCTCGGGGGCCACCCGAGCCAGGTAGGCGGGGAAGTACTCGCGGTAGCGCGCGCGCATGGCGTAGCGCGCCCGCTCGGCCTCCGTGGTCGGTTCGGGCCGGGGGTCGTCGTCTGGTAGTTCGTTGTCAGGGCGGTCCTCACAGCGATAATCGTGGAGCTCGGGGCGCAGGTCCGGCCAGGCCGGGTCGGGCAGGGCTTGGGCACTCCCCACGCTCATGGCGAGGCCCGCCGCGAGCGCGAGGACGGGGCTGGTTCTCATCTCTACTCCCCTCCGAAGGCAAGCAAACGACCGGCCAGGCGCGTGGCGGCGTCCTTAAGCTCCTTGGGTCCCTCGATCTTCACCTCGAAACGCAGACGCAAGAGCTGGTGCACCACCCACTCGAGGCCGTACGTGTTGGTCCTGACGGTGAGCCTGACGCCGTCTTCAACCGGCTCGAGCAGCATCGTGGCCAGCGACATCTGCCGGCTGGCTGTGTGGAGGTCGGTCTTGAGTAAGGCTCGGCAGACGATGTTGCCGTGCCCGGGAAGCATCGCGATGCCCGCTCCGACGTGGCGGTAGGCGTCGAAGCCGGTTGGCCGCGGGAACGTCTCGGCGGTCGGCGTTATCGAGCGGATGCGGTCGATCCGGAACGTGCGCAGGTCCTGCCGAAGGTGACAGTAGGCAACAACGTACCAAGGCCCGATCTTGGCCAGTCCGTACGGATCGATCTTCCGCTGGGTGATGTTGTCTCCGCTGCGATAGCCGATCTCGACCCTGGCGCCGCGGTGGCTGGCCTCGGCCAGGGCGATTACGTGCTGGCTCGGCGCCGGCACCGCGTGGTCGGGCTCGGGCTGGCCCGGCGCGAGGGGCTCCTGCAGCGCGCGCAGGCGCTCCCGCGTGCCCGGCGAGAGCACCGTTTCCAGGCGCTCGAGCGCTCGGCCGGCCGCTCGTTCAAGCGTTTCGTCGCTGTCGCTGGCAGTCGCCTTGAGGCCGACGACGAGCGCCAACAGCTCGTCGTCGGTGAAGCGCACGGCGGGCAGTAAGGCGCCTGCCGGCAGGCTGACGCCGCCGTTGCGGCCAGGCTTCGTCTCGACGGGCAGGTCGAGGTCTAGCAGACGACCGATGTCACGACGGACGGTCCTCTCGGACACGCCCAGCTGGACGGCAAGTTCCGGCGCGGTCCGCACGCCTCTACCTTGCAACGCTTCCACGAGCTCGAAGAGCCTCTTGGGCAGGGCGGTCGACATGCGAGCGAGGTTAGCGCATATCCGTCCAGATGTTGTCCGGATTGGTGGCTAAGCTCTGCGCAGGAGGTCGGAAGATGACCGAGACGATCACTGATAAAGGTGCTGAGCGTGCGAGTTCGAGGCAGGCCGAGGTGCCTGCGGCACGACTCACGAGGGCTTTCCACGACCGCTACAAGGAACTGCTCGAGGGCGTGCCGGCCGGTGAGCCGACCTGGGTGACGACCGGCGGGCCAGGGGGCGGCGTCTACGGCACGCTCGCGAAGCTCAGCGCGAGCCAGGCGTCGGCCGAGGTCGACGGGACCACCGTCGCCGCACATGCCGAGCACCTGCGCTGGGCGCTCCAATTGGTCAACGACCACTTCGCCGGGGTCGAGCCGACCGGCGATTGGTCCGAAAGCTGGCTGGTCAAGGAGGTCGACGCCGCGACGTGGAACGCGCTGAGAAGCGAGCTCAAGGAGGCGGGCACGAAGCTGCTCGCCAACATCCTCGAACTACAGCAGTGGGGCGACGGCATGGGCATCACCGGCGCACTGGCGTCTTACGGGCACACGGCTTACCACCTTGGCGCCTTGCGCCAACTTCAGAAGAGGGTCGAGGGCAGCGAAGATGTTCGATGAGACACGGCAGTTCAGCGTGACGGGGATGTGGGACAGACAACAGGAGCTCCTCAACGAAGCTCAGCGGCTGCACGTCGCCAACCGGGCCGTGAGGGACGCGAAGGCGAGCCTCGCGAGCCGCCGCCGGGCGGTCAACACATCGGTCGATACAGCGGTCGAAGCGCCCACATCGCCTGGCGCGCGGCACCGGGTGGCGCCGGGCCGTACGCGCCGCGTGAGGCCGGCCTGGCGAGCAGCGGCCGGACGCGTTGGCTCGTCGCTGGTGATTGTGGGCAAGCGACTCGAAGGGCTGGCCGTGCGTGACAACGATTGAACTCGGGAGGCCGATCTCCGGCTGCGCCAGCTAGCGGCTGGTGGCGTTGGGCGGCGCACAGGCGCCGCCCGGTCAACGCCAGCGCGCGCGTTGCCGGGTGGGCGTCAGGTCCACACGCCTGAGGAGCCTCGCCGGTGGCTGCCGATGAGGTGGGTGTCGACTATCCCGATGGCTTCCATGAGGGCGAACATCGTCGTCGGCCCGACGAAGCGGAAGCCGCGCCTGCGCAGCTCTTTCGACAGCTCCCGAGACTCCGGGGAACTTACCGGTATCTCGGCAGGCGTTCGCGGCTCGGGGCTGGCTTCTGGGCGGAACGACCACACCAGGCCCGCAAGGCCGCCGTCCGGGCGGAGCGCCAGCGTCGCTCGCGCGTTACCGATGGCGGCCTCGATCTTGGCCCGGTTACGCACTATGCCGGTTTCGAGCACCAGGCGCTCGACGGCGTCCTCGCCGAACCGGGCGACGGCCTCAGGATCGAAGTCGGCGAACGCGCGTCGGAACGCCTCGCGCTTGCGCAGGATGATCAGCCACGAGAGGCCTGACTGGAACGCCTCGAGGCTAAGCCTCTCGAACACGCCCTGTTCGTCGCGAATCGGCATGCCCCATTCGTGATCGTAGTAGTCCTGCAGTAGTGGATCGCTCGCGGCCCAGGGAGGGCGCAACCGGCCGTCCTCACCCTCGATCAGGCCAGTAGTCGCAACGGGCTCGCTCACTGCGACTCTTGCAGTGCCCGCTCGCGGTGGCCGCGAACCTTCTCGCGGTTCCCGCACACCGCCATGCTGCACCAGCTACCCGAGCGGTTCCGGGAGGAGTCGTAGAAAGCCCATTGACAGGTGTCGCTGGCGCAGACCTTGAGTCGTTGCCAGCGACCGGTAAGCATCTCGCGGTGGACGATAGCGAGGAGCTCGGCCAGGTTGGCGTCGAGGTTGGTGGTGGTCGGTTCGAGCCTGAGCTGGCCGTCGGTGCCGGGGGCCAGGCGAAGCGGCGCCCCTGCCCCGACCTCCGCCATGGCAGTCAACGCCTGCGCGTCCGGCGCCTCACCGTGGTTGGACCTGAGCAGGGCCCGAAGCGCCTCGCGGAAGCGCACCGCGCGCCGGCGATCGTCCTCCGCGAGC
>DASROV010000059.1:0-2813 GCA_035646755.1 Trueperaceae bacterium
AGTTGGGTTGGATAACTAACGTCACCACGCCGCCGCTGGGGTTGGCGAACGAGAACTCGGTAGTGGTCGAAACGTTGGTAGCGCCTTCGGGCGGCGAGACGGCCGTTGGCGGCGCCGCTAGGGTAAGCGTGGTCACGTCCCCCGACGAGTGCCCGGTAGTCCAGGCGATGCTCACGCTCGCCGACATCGGCGCGTTGGAGGTCGCCGTTGCGTGGGCCGAGAGCGTGGCGCCCGGGAAGAACGGTGCGATGAGCGTGTCGGTGGCGCCCGTCGGCGTACCGGTGCTTAGGGCGAAGGACGCGAACTCGCTGTGGTGCGAGACGATCCCACGGCCATTGAGGGAGTAACCAGTCGGAACCGACGTGGTCACGGCCATGCTCGCCTGGCTCGTGGCAGCGGCGAGTGTAAGGTCCAGTACAGCGTTGTCACCATCCGCCAGGATCGTCGGCCCGGCCGTACCCGAGGCCACGATCGCCGTCGGGACGCCCCCTGCGTCCACCTCGTAGAGGTACGCCATTACTCGCACGTTCAGGTCAGCTGGGCTAGACCATGACGGACTCAGGCTGTACGACGACGAGCCCGCGACCGTGATGTTCTGGCAACCCATGGCCACGCCGTTCAGTCCCTCGACACAGACGGTCGCAGCGTGTCCTGCCAGAAGCGGGACATGCGTGGCATTGACGAGGTTGCCGGTTATCGTCGCGCTGAACTCGCCGTTTAGACCACCGAGCAGTGCCGAGATCGGCTGCAGGCGCGGTATGCCCGTCGTGAGACCCTCGAAGTCATGCGCTATCGAGGCCACACTGTCGACGATAGTGACGTCGTACGGAACCACCACATCAGAGAACGAGAAGCTCCCGCTGGCGTCAGTAACAACCGCTTCCTGGCCGGTCGCGAGCACGGTAACGCCGACGACGGGCTCCCCGAAGGCGTCTACTACCGTGCCGGTAATGTCGAGCAGATCGACGGTCAAGCTCAAGGTCGCCTGAGCGCTGAGTCCGGTACCGACCGCTTGAACCGTCACGTCGAAGCTCGTGGGCTCCGCGTCGGGATGGTCGCCGTCTGTAGAGACGGTCATCGTGCTCTGGAGGATCGAGCCGGACAGCACCGCAGGACTGAAGTCGACGTTCACCCATTCTGGCGCGCCGTCGACCTGTAGCGAGAGGGGAGCCGTCGCCGCGGCTGACCGCGTGACTGTCACCTGTACCGTGCCGCTGCCGCCGAGCACGAGGTCGAGCGCTGCAGGCTCGAGCTGAAGCGAGACCGAAGCGCTCGGCCCACCGCCGCACGCTGTGACGACCAGCGTCAGGGCGGCGGCCAGCCACGGCCACCACCTGCTGGTTCGAACGTTCCGTGGTTCGCCAAGTATCTGCATACGGTCTCCTTTCGACCGGTGCTTCGCTAGTCGGTGGAAACGGGGCGACGGTCACCGCGTGTCATCTCGCAGGGCCGAGGCCGACGATAGAGCCACGAGCGAACGCAGGGTGAGAAACCTTACACTCCTGTGTCGAGTAGCGCACGCGCCGCCGCGATCGCCTCCTCAGTCGTCGCGTAGACGTGCGCGCCGCCGGCGGTGATCTCGTCGTGTACCCCGCTGCGCCGTAGCAGCGCCTCGGGTTGAGGCCGCAAGCCGGAGAAGAGCAACACCACGCCGCGACGCCGCAGGCGGTGATGGAGCGCCTTGAGCGCTGACAGTCCGGTCGCGTCGAGTACGGGCACGCTGCGTAGTCTCAGGATCAACACCTTGATGGACGGATCGACCTTGAGCAACTGGTCGATGAAGCGCTCGGCCGCGCCGAAGAAGATCGGCCCCTCGATGTGGAAGGCCACGACGTGCTTCTTCAGCAACGCCAGCTCGGCCTCGTCCTTAGCGGTCATGAGCGGTTCGGTTGCGGCGCCGGCGAGGCTTATCGGGTCGATCTTGAACGCCGAGCTCATGCGGCCGATGAAGAGGATCGCGGCCGCCACGAGGCCGACCTCGATGGCCAGGATCAGGTCGAAAAGGACGGTGATGACCATCGTCAGCAGCAGCACGAAGGCGTCCGACTTGGTGCTACGCATGATCAGCGCGGACGCGTGCCGTTCCACCATGCGCACGGCCACGACCATCAGGATGCCGCCTAGCACCGCGAGGGGGATGCGGGCGGCGAGTGGCGCAAGCACCATGATGACGACGAGCAGGGTGGCGGCGTGGGTCATCGAGGCCAGCCTCGTGCGGGCGCCGGAGCGAACGTTGACCGCCGTGCGGGCGAGCGCTGCGGTAGCAGGTAGGCCGCCGAACAGGCCGGCCGCGATGTTGGCCAGACCCTGGCCGAACAGCTCCCGGTCAGGATCGTGTTTCTCGCTTACCGTCATGCCGTCGGCGACTACCGCGCTCAACAGGCTCTCGAGGGCGGCCAACACCGCCACGGCGATGGCGGCCCGCGTGAGGTCGACCAAGGCGTCGCTTAGGCCGAGCTGCGGCAACTGCGGAAGCGGCAGGCTACGGGGGATGGCGCCGATGCGCGCGACCCCGGCGAAGGGAGCGGTAAGCGACACCAGGCTGACGACGATCAGCGCGGCCATGCTGGCCGGCACCGCGGCCAGCGCCCTGATCCGCGCCCAGCCGACCATGACGACGACAGTGACGGCGGCGAGGAGCAGCGGCACGTAGGCGGGTTGGGCGATCCACTCGCCGATGACGCGGATCGTCACCGGCACGATGCTCTCCCCGTGGGGCTGGGCAACGCCGAGGATGTTGGGTAGCTGTTGCAGGAGGATGATGATCGCGATGCCGTTGGTGAAGCCGGTTATCACCGGCCACGGGATGAAGC
>DASROV010000060.1:0-5940 GCA_035646755.1 Trueperaceae bacterium
GCCCAGCCCTCGATGGTGCGGTCGTAGGCGCGCTGCAACTCGATATTGGAGCGCTCGAGGGACCTCAGGAGCTGCGCGTTCTCGATCGCGATCGCGCCCTGGTCGGCGTAGGTCTCGAGGAACTCGAGCCACTCGTCAGACGGCGCCAGAGGCTCGCGCGCGTAGAGTTCGATTACGCCCTGCAGCTGACCCTTGGCGAGCATGGGTACGGCCATGAAGCTCGCGAAGTCCTCCTGCTGTTCGGGATCGACGGCCGCTCCGCGCGCGTGCTCCGCGCCGAGGTCGGGTAGGAACACCGAGCGTTGCTCGAGCGCGGCGCGGCCCGAGGGGCCGTCCCCCATGGCAAGGCGCGACCGGTGGCGCAGCTCGCCCGTGAAGCCGCGGCCTACCGACGGCCTTAGCACCTGCGTAACCGACTCGTAGAGCAGCACCGCCACGGCGTCGATGCCGAGGTCTTGAACCAGCTGGTCCATGAAGATGTCGAGCACCAGCCGCACATCGACGCTGTTGGTTATCGCCATGTCGATGCGGCGCAGCGACTGCACGTGAGCCAGTCGCCGCCTCAGTTCGGCGTTGAGGTTCTGGATCTTCTCGGTGGCCCTCACGCGGTCGCTGATCTCGCGGAAGTTCATGACGAAGGCACGCACGTCAGGGTCGTGGAGCAAGTTCGTAACGGTGCCCTCTAGCCAGCGCCAACTTCCGGCCGCGTCCCGGTAGCGGTACCTCACGCTTTCGGTGGCGCCGGGAACCGCTTCCGCCATGTCGAGCACATCGAGGAACGCGTCGCGCTCGTCGGGATGGATCATGTCGCTGCGATCGCGCCCAAGGAAGAAGTCAGCCGGGTAGCCGAGCATCCGCAGCACGGCCCCGCTCACCGACATCGTCGTCCGGTCAGCGGCCAGTAGCAGGACGCCCTCGAGGCTCTTCTCGAAGATCGCCCGGTAGTACGCCTCGCTAACGCGCAACTTCTCGGCCGACTCTTCCCGCTCAGTGATGTCGCGCACGTTGAGCACGATCCCGAGCACGTCAGGATCGTCTCGAAGGTCAGAGCCGAGCGCCTCCAGCCAACGCCAGCCCCCACGGACCCGGTAACGGAAGCGCCCGATCCGCGGTGGGATGTCGGGCCGGGAACCCGAGCGATGCTCGAGTACTTCGCTCATCACGGCCCGCACCCGTGCCCGGTCACGGGGATGTACCAGGCGCCAGAGATCGCGCTCGGAAAGGTAGGCGCTGTCCAACCCCAGCTTGGCACCGGCGGGCGAGACGTAGCTGATGCCGCCGTGTCCGTCGAGCACGACGATGATGTCGGAGCTGTTCTTCACCAAAGCCATGAAACGCCGCTCGGTACGCTCGAGCACCCTCACCGCGGTGCGATCGAGGGTCGTGTCGCGGCACAGTAGCAGCGTGCCGCCGTCGCTCAAGCGCCTTGCCACCATCTCGACGGGCACGAAGCCGCCGTCGCGGCGTTCCAGCTCGACCTCGAGCCGCAACGGGTGATCGACGTGCGACGTGTCGAGGAAGGACAACAGCGGAGAGCCCATCGGCACCATGTCGACTAGCGACACCCCCATGAGTCCTCCGCTGTTCGCGCCGAGCAACACCTCGGCGCGGGGGTTGGCCTCGACCGCCTTGTCCGACTTGTCGAGGATGAGGATGGCATCGGTGGTGTGCTCGAACAGCTCAGCCAACACGCCGAGCGTCCGCGTTGCAGTCGACACCGACTCCATCGGGCTCGGGCTTACCGCTTGCGCGACGATCGACCTTACACTTCGGAACCTGCGGGTCGGCGGCGTCATGGGCAAGGACCCCTAGCTCGGGCACAGGAGGCACGCACTCGCTCGCCAGGTCGCCACCACATCACTTAGGCAGGATAAGCGCCAGCCGCTCAGCGCGGCTGACGAACTTGCCACTCCCGTCTGACACGGCCTAAACCCACGCCCAGTGGCGCCGGAGCTCAGCCCTCAAGCAGCGCTTGGATGCCGTCGAGGCGGGCGGCCACGAGTTGAGCAACGTCGATGACCTCGGGGGCGCCCTGGGCCTGCGCGCCCTCGCTGCTCGACAACATGACCTTGCAGAAGGGGCAGCCGGTCGCCACGACCTCGGCGCCGGTCGCCACGGCCTGGGAGAAGCGCTCCTCGGAGACGCGCCTGTCGCCCACTTCCTCTTCCTTCCAGAACTGCGCGCCGCCGGCCCCGCAACAGAACGAGTCGTTGCGGTTCTTCTCCATCTCCTTGAGCGTGGTGCCCCCAGCGGCCAGCACCGCTCGCGGCGCGTCGTACACCCCGTTGTGTCGGCCGAGGTAACAGGGGTCGTGGAAAGTGATGCTGCGCGACTCGGCCAGCGGCGGTAGGCGCCCTTCGAGTGTCAGTTGCTCGATCAGCTGGGTGTGGTGCACGACCTGGTAATCGCCACCGAGCTGCGGGTAGTCGTTCACGAGGGCGTTGAAGCAGTGAGGGCAGGTGGTGAGCACCAACTTGCGCTTGTCGACGTCGAGCTTGTCGTCGAGCAGCACGGCGTCGAGGGTGGCGACGTTGTCGCTTGCCAATTGGTAGTAAAGGTACTCGTTGCCCGCCCGCCTGGCGGGGTCACCCGTGCACTTCTCGGCTTTGCCGAGCACCGCGTAGTTGACCTTGGCGTGCTCGAGTATCTTCGCCATCGCCTGAGTGGTCTTCTGCGCGGCGGGGTCGTAGGAGCCGGCGCAGCCGACGAAGAACAGCACCTCGAAGTCGGGGTTCGCTTCAACCGTCGGGACGCCGAGGCCGTCGGCCCAGTCAAGGCGTTTGTCCTGTGCGATGCCCCACGGGTTGCCGGTGCGTTCCATGCCGCGGAACGCCGTCTGCAGTTCGGCGGGGAACTCGCCTTGCATCATCACCAAGTCGCGGCGGATGTCGACGATGTCGATCATCTGCTCGCAGCCGACCGGACAGACCTCCATGCAGGCGCCGCAGGTGGTGCAGGCCCACACGGCCTCCGGCGAGATGGCGAACTCGATAAGCGGCCGGGGGCTTGACTCGCCGCCGGCGAAGCTCTCGGCTATGAGGTTGAGCTCGTAGCGCTTGTTGATCTCCAACGCCGCGGGGCTAAGGGCCTTGCCCGTCTGGTTGGCCGGGCAGACGTCAGCGCAACGGTTGCACTGGATGCAGGCGTAGGCGTCGAGGATCTGCGGGTAGCTCAGGTGCTCGAGCTTTGCCGCGCCGAACTGTTCGGCGGTCTCGTCCTCGAGGTCGACGGGCTCGAGCACGCCTAGCGGCAGTGGCTCTAAGTCCTCCTCCTTGCGCTCCAGGGCGAAGTTGACGGGCGCGGCGAAGAGGTGAAGGTGTTTCGAGCGCGGGAAGTACGGCAGGAAGGCGAGGATCATGCCAAGCGCTCCCCACCAGCCGACATGCCAGCCGATGATCCGCCCCTCGCCGCTGCCGATGGCGCCCGCCAGTGCCGAGGCGAAGGGCTGGAACGCGTCGGTGTGGCCATCGGCCGCCAACAGGAAGCTCTCCGCTGTGAGCCGGAAGCCGACGTGAAGGAGGATGAACACACCGACGATAAGGCTGTCGCGCCTTATCGCGCCCTTTTCGACCTTCTCGTGCAGGTGGGTACGGGCGTTGTGCTTCAGCTCGCGGGGCTTGACCAAGAACCGCCGCACCAGGAAGAACACCATGCCGATGAGTATCAGCACGGTGAGGATATCGGCGAACAACCGGTAGATGTCGCCGACGACCCCGAAGTCGAGGCGCGACGTCCACGACCGCGGCAGGAAGCCGTTGAGGCCGTCGATGACGTTGACAGCGAGGTAGAGGGTGAAGCCGTAGAAGATGAACGAGTGGAAGAGGCTCACGACCGGTCGGGCGCGAAAGACGGTGCGCTGCGAGAAGGTCTTGACGATCCCGGCGAACACCCTTCGTGGCAACGAGTTGGTGCGCGGCAGCGGCCCGACCTGGCCGCGGCCCACGACCCTCACGACGCGGGCGAAGCCGACGTACGCCAGATAGAAGGACACCCCGGCCAAGACGGTGAACAAGACCTTCTCGGGGATGCTGAGCACTACTGTCCTCCTACTTGGGTTGGCGGTACCAGTCGGTTACTCAGACTCTAAACCGTGTCGGGAACGCCGCTGACGCGTTGAGGCGACCCTGCGATACTGGCATCACACCCTGATTGTGACCCGGTTCATGCACAGCCGACGCTTTTTGGCTAGAATCTCATCACCACGGAAAGGAGGTGGTCCTTATACATTCGCACTTAACGACCAGTGGAGGTGCCCGTCAAGGGTAACTTTGGACCCGCCTCCTGAACGAGTCGGAACCTTTCGGTTCCCCTTAGTCCCAGGCGGTCACCATCCCGCCCCCGAATCGAACTTCGGGGGCGGGCTTCATTTTTCACCCATCATCTCGCACCCATCATCTCGCACCCAAAAACCGCCAGGCACCCGGTAGCGCCACGGCCGCGATCGCCAACTTGATCACGTCTCCAACCAAGAAAGGAGTGAGGCCGGCAGCGACGGTCGCCCGCCAGCCGAGGCCCAAAGCGTAGTGGAGCCAGGCCAACCCAGGCAGGTAGATCGTCAGGCTGGCAAGTCCCATCGCCAGTGCACAACTCGCTAGGCTTTGGTCCCAGCCGCGCCGAGCCAAGTAGCCGAGGAGCGCGGCGGCCAGAACGAATCCGACAAGGTAACCGCCGGTCGGGCCGGCCAGATACGCCAGCCCGCTGCCGCCGCCCGCGAAGACCGGCAGGCCCGCCGCTCCAAGCAGAGCGTAAGCGACCACGGTCGTTACGCCGAGCGGCAGTCCGTAGGCGGCGCCCAGCAGCAACACCCCGAGCGTTTGGCCGGTAATGGGCACTGGACCGATCTGTAGCCTGACTTGCGCCAGCAACGCCAACAGCAATACGCCGCCGGCAACTTTGAGCAACACCACGAGGCGAGGGGCGACACGCGGCGCCGTAACCGGGACCAACCTATCGATCAGCACGGACAAGAGCGTGGTGGGGGGCTTCGGGTTATTTGCGACGGAGCCGATCACGGTCTGAATTGGCATCGTGAGCCGATGATACTGCCTGCTCATATACTGCACAGATGCAGCCTGACGAAGCACAGAATCGTGTGTCGGAGTGGGTAATCACCGTCGACACCGTCTTCCCCAACCACGCCAACCCGCTCGGCTCGCTGTTCGGCGGCCGCGTGCTGCAGCTGATGGACGTCAACGCCGCGGTGGCCTGCGCGCGCTTCTGCCGCAAGGTCGTCGTCACGGCCTCCACCGAGCCCATCGACTTCCGCAACCCGATCTACGTCGGTGAGATCATCGAGGTCAAGAGCCGAGTGGCGTGGACCGGCACCACGAGCATGATCGTGCGTTGCGAGGTGCATGGCGAGAACCCGCTTACCGGCGAGCGGAGACTGTGCACGGTGGGCCACATGAACTTCGTAGCCATCGGGGACGACGGCGAGCCCACCACCGTGCCGCCGCTGCTGGTCGCCGGTGACCTCGAACGCAGGCACTGGGACACCGGCCAGAAGGTCCGGGACGACATCGACCGACGCCGCCAACGTCGCGCATACGAGCCGTCATAGCCACACGCGAAGCCCGCACCAACCCCTGGTATCCTGTGCGGGGGCCGGCCGGGTCACCGCGCCGGATGGAGGCACCATGTCCGAACAAACCGAAACGGCAGAGGGCGGCGAGCTAGCTGAGCTCGACCCGGCGCTTGCGCAACGCAGCATCAACACCGTCCGGGCGCTGACCATCGACGCCACCCAGGAGGCCGGTGACGGCCACCCCGGCATGCCGCTCGGCACCGCGCCGATCGGGTACGCGCTCTTCCGGCTGATCATGCGGCACGACCCGAACGACCCCGGCTGGCTGAACCGCGACCGCTACGTCCAGTCGGCCGGTCACGGCTCCATGCTGCAGTACTCGCTGCTTCACCTCTCGGGGTACGACCTTCCCATGG
>DASROV010000061.1:0-3646 GCA_035646755.1 Trueperaceae bacterium
CTGCTCTACTCGATGCTCCACCTCACCGGCTACGGCCTCACCAAGGAAGACATCGAGGACTTCCGGCAGTGGGGCAGCGCCACGCCCGGGCATCCGGAGTACGGCCACACCATCGGCGTCGAGACCACCACCGGGCCGCTCGGTCAGGGGTTCTCCACCGCCGTCGGCATGGCGTTGGCAGAGGCCCACCTCGCGGCCCGCTACAACCGACCCGGCTTCCAGGTGATCGACCACCACACTTACGTGATCGCCTCCGACGGGGACCTGATGGAGGGCGTGTCGGCCGAGGCCTCGTCGTTCGCCGGCCATCTCGGGCTCGGCAAGCTGATCGTGCTCTACGACGACAACGGCATCACGATCGACGGCGCCACCGACCTCACCTTCAGCGAAGACGTGCCCGCGCGCTACCGCGCCTACGACTGGCACGTTCAGACCGTCGAGGACGGTAACGATCTGCCGGCCATCGTCGCCGCCATCCGGGCCGCCAAGGCGGAGACCTCGCGGCCGAGCCTCATCGCGGTGCGCACCGTGATCGGGTTCGGCGCGCCCAAGCTGGCGGGCACCTCCAAGGTCCACGGCTCCCCGCTCGGCGACGACGAGGCCGCAGCCGCCAAGCGCAACCTCGGCATCGACTGGCCGGCGTTCACCGTTCCTGAAGACGTCCGCAGGCACATGGACGAGTGCGAGGCTCGCGGCGCGCGGGCCCACCAGCGCTGGAGCGCTACGTTCGAGCGCTACCGGGCCGAGCACAAGGAAGCGGCGGCCGAGCTCGAGCGGGTGATGGCCGGACGGCTGCCTGAGGGCTACGCCGCCGACCTCCCGAGCTTCGAGCCGGGCGAGAAGGTCGCCACTCGCAAGGCCTCGGCCGCCGCCCTCAACGCCTTGGCGCCGCATCTTCCCGAGCTCATCGGCGGCTCGGCCGACCTCGCCGGCTCGAACTACACCGATATTACTGACGAACGGGCCATCACGCGCGCCGATTACGGGGGCCGCATCATTCACTTCGGCATCCGCGAGCACGCCATGGCGGCCATAGCCAACGGCCTCGCGCTACACGGCTTGCTGCCGTACGTCGCGACCTTCCTGGTCTTCTCCGATTACCTCAAACCCGCCTTGCGTCTGGCGGCCCTGATGGGCCAACGGGTGATCTACGTGCTCACCCACGACAGCATCGGCCTCGGCGGCGACGGCCCGACGCATCAGCCGGTCGAGCACCTGATGGCACTCAGGGTGGTGCCAGGTCTGGTCGTGGTGCGACCGGCCGACGGCAACGAGACCGCCCAGGCCTGGCAGGTAGCGACCGCGCGCGCCGGCCCGACCGTGCTCGCGCTCACGCGGCAAGGCGTGCCCAACCTGGAGGTACCGGCTGACGCCGTGGCCAAGGGTGCCTACGTCATCGCCGAGACGAACGACGCCGGCGACAGTGCCGGCGACGGTGTCGAGCAGCCCGGGCTGCCGGACGTGATACTCATCGCCACAGGCTCCGAGGTCGCCTTGTGCCTCGCTGCCAAGGAGGAGCTGGAGCGTGGCGGCGCCACGGTGCGGGTAGTAAGCATGCCGAGCTTCGAACTCTTCGAGGCGCAGGCAGCCAGCTACCGCGAACGTGTGCTTCCGCCCACTGTCACCGCACGCGTCACCATCGAAGCCGGCGCCACGCTCGGCTGGTCGCGTTACGCTGGCGACGCCGGCGAGATCATCGGCCTCGACCACTTCGGGGCCTCGGCGCCCGGCGACGTAGTCATGGAGAAGTTCGGCTTCACCGCTGAGGCGGTCGTTGCGGCCGCGCGCCGCGTGATGCGAACATGACTACCGCACCAAGGCCGGCCTCACTAACGGCGGTCGACCCGCCACTATGATGTCTCGGCTCGATACTCCTGGAGGACAGATGAAGAAACCCCTACTGCTGACGCTACTGTGCGCCGCCGCGCTCTTCACCTCGACCGGCTCCGCCGCTTCGCTTTTGCACCTGTTGCCCGCCGAGACCTTGGCCGCCGTCGGCGTCGAGGGCCTGGCTGAGCATGAAGACAAGGCCCAGGCCCTCATCGACGAATGGACCCGGCTCGACCTCACCAACCTCCTCGAGGCCGCGTACGGCGAAGAGCTGGACGGCGGTGGCGAGGCGTCCGACTCCGATGTCGAGATCCCCCAGGCATTGCTCGACGCCGATCCGCTTGACCTCATCGGCGAGGAGCTGTGGCTGGTCGTGTCGGCCTCGTCATTCAACCCGTTGCCGGCCGTGTCGCTGGTGGGGACCATGAACGAGGCCGGGCGTGGTGTGGTCAAGGCGCTTTTCGACGAGGCCAGCGCCACTGCCGAAGTCACCACGCTCACCGAGGGCAACGCCACCTTCTACGTCATGCAACCCGACGTCGAGGCCGGTGAAAGCGACTTCGGCGAGGACCTGAGTGTGGTGGTCTCGTACGGTCAGATCGACGACCTGGTGGTCGTGTCGTCCAACCCCGACGTCACCAGGGCCGTGCTGCGCCGCTACCAGGGCGCCAGTGAACCCAATCTCAGCGAGAACGCCGCCTTCAACGGTAGCGTCGGCACGCTCGGCGCTGGCAACGTTTACACCTTCCTCGACCTGCCGGCCGTGGTCGAGGTGGCCCAGCCCTTCGCGACGGGCATGGGCTTCGACGGGCTCGTCGAGCGACTGGGGCGGGCCTTCAGCACTGCCGGTTCCTTCGGCAGCGTGACGACGGTAGTCGCCGACGGCTTCGAGGGCGCGAGCCTGCGCGTGCTCGGCGACCGTGCGAGCGACCCGCAGCTCTACGACCTGCTCGCCGGCTCGGAGAGCGTCACCGAGGCGCCCCTTGACTTCGTCTCCCCCAGCGCCCTCGGTTACTCCGTCGCCACCCTCGACCTGCCGGGCTGGTGGGCATGGCTAGGCGATGTGGCCACCTCGGAACCGCAGCTCGGCGTCACCGACCTCGACATGACGGTCGAGCAGATGGTCGGCATCGACCTTCAGGAGACGCTGTTCAGGTGGATGGGTGACGAGGTCGCTACCATCACGGCCGGCTTCGCGCCCGCCACCGACATCGGCGCCCCCATGGTGAACCCGCTCGGCGACGCCCTCTACCTTGTCGAGACTAACGACGAGGAAGCCGCCCGCACCGGCCTTGCCACGCTGTTCCAGCTGGCGGCCACCACGGCCAGCGCGTTCATGGACCCGATGGGTGAGGGTGAACCGATAGCGCCGGCCACCAGCACGGTGGCCGGCGTCGAAGTCACCCGCTGGGATCTCGCCGACGGCTTCTCGCTAAGCACCGCGGTAACCGAGGGTTACGCGATCTTCGCGACCACGCCCGAGGCCATGGCCGAAGCGCTGGCCGCAAGAAATGGCGCCGCGGGCCTGTCGGCAACACTGGCCCCGCTGCGCGCGCGTGTGCCCGCGGGGGTCCGCTCGTACACCCTGTCTGATGACCGCGCCTCCCTGGCCGCGACCGCTGACGCGGTCCTCGGCCAGATGGGCATGATCACCGGCATGACCGGCGGCGACATCGACTTCGAGGCCGCCGAAGCTGCCAACACCGCGCTGTCCGAGTTCGTGCGCTTCGTCGCCGAGCGTTTCGTCGGCAGCGTCGGTTACAGCTGGGTCGACGGCACTACCGTCAAAGGTGAGACCCACACCACCGTTCAGTGG
>DASROV010000062.1:0-2638 GCA_035646755.1 Trueperaceae bacterium
GGCGGCCCGGTGTCGTCGCTGTGGCGCTCGATGTCGATCACCCTGGCGCCTTCCTTGTTGGCGAGCAGGTTGATGCTGTCCATGCTGCCGTCGAGCCACCACCACCAGCCCTTGCCCGGGTTCTTCTCCAGCACCGCCGTGTAGCTGTCGGGGCCGATCTTCTCGAGGTCGACCAAGCGGGCTCCGTGCTCCGTGAGCCTGTCGGTGAGGAAGTCGGCGGATACCGCCGTGTACCACCACCAATCCTTGTTGTCGGCGCCGCTGTTCACGATCATCACGGCGCTGAAGTACCAGGTGCCGTCGAGGAGGTAATGCTCGAGGTCGACGATGCGTTGGTCGTACTCGGTGATCGCGTTCTCGAGGAAATCTGCATCGGCGTTGAAGTACCACGACCAGTCCAAAGCTGCGGCGCCGTCGTTGGGGACGAGGATCGCGGCGAAGAGCTGCTCACCATCGAGAACGAAGGTCTCGAGGTCGAGGATCCTCGCCTTGTGCAGGTCGATCTTTTCTTGCAGGGTTTCGTCCGATACCCCCAAGTACCACCACCAGTCCTTCTGATGGACTCCTGTGTTGGACACCAGCGCCGCGGTGTAGGTAGCGAGTGCGGGCTCGTCGATCTCGAGGTCGATGATCCGGTAGTCGTCGTCGATCTTCTCCACAAGTTCGTCGTACGTCACGCCGGTCAACCACCACCAGCCGGTGGGTTGCGTCAGGGAGCGTTCGCTGAGCTCATCGCCTGGCAGGGGCGCTCTGGGGGAGGGTTAGGGAGGTCCTGGGGCTCGGAGCATGCGCTCAGCAGGCACACGAGCAGGCTCAGTACGGCGATCGGTCGGTGGCTGAAGTGGGTGTTCATCGGTTCTTCTCGACCTTCACTGCTAGGGTTTCGTCCGGTCGTTGGTGGCCGAGGAAAGCTCGCAGGGCTGCCAAGCTGTTGAAGTTCAAGGACTCTCCTGTGCGGAGATCCTTGACGCTGGCGCGCCACGCGAGTTCCTCGTCGCCGTCCGACTACATCCGCAGGAGAAAGAGATGCTCACGACGCATACCCGAGATTAGTCGCGCAGGGGTTCAGAACCGTTGCAAGTCGTTCCTCGCGGCCGCTACTGCTCGGGCTCGTCTAGCTGCGGCCCGGTGGTGGGCGACGAGGGCGGGATTCGCCCCGGCGGGCTCGAGCGCCAAGGCGGCGCGGCGGTGAAGCAGCTTGCGGGTGGCTTCGGGGGTGAGGCTCCATACCGCCTCGCGAAGGAGGTCGTGTACGAACCCCTGAGCGTCGCTGACCTGTGCGGCCTCCAGCTCGTCAAGCGCTTCAGCCACGTCGAAGGCGCCCATCTCCAACACGCCTGCGAGTAGCTCCGGCTCGGCTCCCATAGCCAGGACGGCGAGGGCTTGGGCGACGCGGAACGCCGGTGCGCTGAGGCCGTCGAGCCGCCCCTTGATGAGCGCGACGAGCCTGTCGGGAAGCTCACCACGCTGCGCGAACCCCGCCTCCGGACGACCGACTTCATGCATGCGCTTGAGGGCCTCGACGATGAACTGGGGGTTCCCGCCGGTGGGTCGCTGCAGCCGGGGAGCGAGCTGAGCGGCGTCGTCGACGTTCAGACTCTCGAGCAGGGTCCGTACCGACGCAGCGTCCAGCGGCCCTAGTTCCACGTGCGCAACGATGCCGAACTCCACGGCGAGAGCCAGACTCTCCTCGAAAGCGGCCGGTAGAGTACCGGCTCTGAAGACGGCGATAAGCCGGGTGTCTCCGAAGATGTCGCCGCCGGTGAGCAATCGAGATTGCGTGGCTATGCCGACTTCGAAGCTCTTGGCATCCAGGAACTGCAGGTCGTCGACCAGGAGCGCGTCCACCTTTCGCCCTAGCTGCGCCAAGAGGCTGAAGATCGCTTCGAAGAGGCGGCTCTCGCTCTCATCGGAGCGCGGTACGTCCGGGGCCGCCGGGAAGAGGTCAGGAAGGATCCGCGACAGCTCGGCCTTCACCCATGAATCGGCTTCGGCCGTGAGCTCGGGATAGGTGTTCAGCGCCTCGCGCATACCTCTGCTCATGCTGCTGTAGGGCACGACCTCGTCGCCGGGCCGGCCCTGAAGGAGGAAGTAACTCCCCTTGGTGCGCGCGAAGTCGAGCATGAGCCGTGACTTGCCGATTCCGGGCGGTCCCGAGATGTTGACGGCTTGCCGCGCGCTCCAGGCGGACTCGAGGCGCGCCCACTCCGCCTCGCGACCCACGAGCACGGGAGGACGGAGCAGTTGAGCGGGCATACGCCGCCGCGGTGGGACCACGGGCGGGTGAAGTAGCCCGTCGCCGCGCCCGATCGCCGCCGCCAAGTCGGTCGTCTCGGCGAGCGGCGCGACATCCAACTCCTCCTTGAGTACCCGCCGGCAGAGCTCGAAGGTCCGAAGCACCACTTGCACATGTCCTCGCTTGTACTCGAGCCGCATCGCCGCGCGGTAAGCGCTCTCGTCCAAGGGGTCAAGGTCGAGCAATTGCCGAGTTAGGTCGAGCGCGGCTACGACCGAGCTCTCCGCCTCCAACTCCAACGCCCGCCCACGTAGCGCGTCGCGGTGCAGGGCCGACACCCGCTGGCGTTCGAGGTCGAGCCACTCGTCGAAGGCCGGCGCGGCCTTCGGCTCGAGCCCACGC
>DASROV010000063.1:0-5075 GCA_035646755.1 Trueperaceae bacterium
GGCGAAGTGTACGAACCGCTCTACAACCACCAGTCCGAAACTGAAACCCTTGTAGCGGTCACGGTCGCGTGACCTACTGATTCTCGCCCTGCAGGTTCGACGCTTCTGGTCTGCTCAATCCGCGAGAACGGGTGACTGCGAGTCAGTCTCGACCCGCCATCAGGCGAAGTCGTAAATCAGATGGCAGCACCCACCCTGTTACGAACCCAATACTGCACCGCGCCCATCACCGGCGATCACGAGTGCGAATGGAAGCAAGGCGACAGGGCAACCACCAGCCACGAACCCAAAGGAGCTCGAATCAGCTTGACACCAGAGGCCTTATACATGGAAGAGTGACAACGCGTCGAGAACCGACCCGCACGTCACCAACCACCCCTCCATACCAAGGCCTGTGACCCTAAACCGGTCACAGGCCCTTCATGCCCACTTGACAAAAAACATCCCATATCAGTTCTCGACGCGCTCCTCGTAGCTGGGGCTGAGCACGACCCAGGTGCGGAGGTTGGCGAGGTCGACGCGCACACCGGCGTCACTGACGAACGTAAGGCCGGTGCCGTCGATGATCTCCCAGCTCCCCGTCACGACGCGCCCCTCGAGGTAGAGGGAGGCGCGCCCGCCGCGAATCGGGATGTAGAGGCGACCCGCCTCGTCGTCGGGTATCGGTTGCACGATGATGTCGCCGACGAGCACGGCCTGCATCTCGAGCACCTGGCCGTCGGGCTGCACAGCGGGCGTGCCGTCGCGCACCCAGCGGTAACGCCCGGTGAGCTCGTTGAAGCGGAAGCCACTGCTGTAGGTCCCGTAGCTGACGCTCACCTCGCCCACCGCGGCTGCTGACTGCGAGGGTCGGAAGATCGAGTCGTTGACCAGCCGGATGCGCTCGGGCACCAGCTCATCGACAGCGGTGCGCAGCTCGGGCCCGACGCTGTAGAGGTTGTACGGCGCGGAGCGCTCCGAGCTGCGGGCGAACAGTTCCCCGCTGCTGTAGGCGTTGAGCGTCGGCACCTCGCCTCGGGCTATGGCGATCATCGCGCCGGGAGAACCGCCGTCGTGGACGAGCACCGACTTCGTGCGTTGGGCGATCTCGACGAAGTAGTCGCGTGCGCTGCGCACCGGGCCGACGCGCAGCGGATCGGTGCGGTCGTAGAACGCCATGAGCCTGGTGAGGCCGCCCTCGACCGGCATCTCGATGATCATGCTGGCCTCGGCCAGGCCGCTCTGCGGGTAGCCGTTGACGTTGTCGATTAGCACGGCAAGGGCGCCGTCACGCTGTTCGCTGAAGGTCGGTCGCGCCGGCGGCCGCGGCGCGCCATCCCCGGCGCCAACGCCCGCCGGCCCGGCGGCGAGGCCGCGGCCGTCGACGGTGGCGGCCGGGTCTATGGGGCCAGTCTGCCCCGCCGTCGCGGCGTTGCCGCCCGCGGCACGAGGCGATAGGGCGGTGGCGGCGACGTCGGTGATGCCGGGTTCGTCACCGGCCGCGGCGGGCGCCCCTGGCGTCTGCGCCGGCCCGACCACGTCGGCGCGTATGGCAGGAAGGGCCAACGGCCTGGGGATCGCCACCTGCGCGGTCGGGGCGACGTCGAGCGCTACCGCCTGACCGACGACGGCCGTGGCGGCCGGCGGTGCGAGCGGCCTGCGGCCGCTGACGCTGGCGGTAACACCTTCGGCCGACAGACCGACCGAGGGGGCGACCTGGGCCTGCACCTGAGCAACATCGAGCGGCACCGACTGCGCCACGGCGGCGCTCACGGCCGGCGTGGCCAGGCCCACGGACTCCGCGACCTGCGACTGCATGCTTGGCGCCTCGAGCGACACCGACTCGGCGACGGTAACCGTCGCCTCCGGCACGCTCAGCTCCCGCGCCTGAGCGACCGCCGCCGACGGCGTGAGCGCGACGGTGCGCGCCTCGGCGATCTGCGCCTGCGCCTGGGGCTCGGGGATGGTTATCGCGGCGGGCGTCTCCCGGGCCTGCAGCACCACCGGATCTATCTCCGGCAGCTGGGTGGCGGGCACCTCGGCCAACGGCAGCTCGGGCGACTCGACGCTCGCCTCCTGGACCTGTGGCGGCGGGGGCGTCACGTCGGCCTGCTCGGTCGGCTGCGGGGAGGGCGTGGCCTGCGCCGCCGGCGGAGCCTCGGGAGCGGGCGGCTGCACGGTGACCGGCTGTTCAACGGGCGCCGCGGCCTGCTCCTGCGGAGCGTTCAACTGCTGGGGGTCACCCACCTCGGCCGACTCGACCTGCGGCTCGGGCGTCTGCATGGCCGGCGACTCGACGGTGGGTGCGAGCGTGGTCTCCTCGGCGAAAGCCGGTGTGCCGACGTCGATGACGATGTACGCCGGCAGCGGCTCCGGTCGCGGCCGCGTGACGAGGTAGACGAGCAGCAGCAACACCGCCAGGTGCAGCACCAATGACAACAGCGCCGCGCGACGCTTGTCGGGGTCGCGCCACAAGGACGAGGGCCGGCCGGTCGTCAAATCGCCCCTCAACCCCCGGTCGCGATCGCGATGCGCTCGGCGCCCGCCTGCCTGATGAAGTCCATGATGCGCACCGCCTGGCCGTGTGGCACGCCCTTGTCGGCTCGCAGGACCACGGTGGTCTGGCCCGACTCGGCCAGCGACTGGCGCACCAGGGCTGGCAGCTCGGTCTCACTTACCTGCGCGCCGCCGTAGAACACCTCGCCGAGGCCGTTGATGGTCACCGTCGGCAGGTTGCTAGGCGAGGCCACGCTGGTCTGCGCTTCGGGCAGGTCGACAGGCAAGCCCGACTCGACGGTGATGAAGGTAGTGGTGAGCATGAAGAAGATGATCAGCAGGAACACCACGTCGACCATCGGCGTGAGGTCGATGGTGGCGTTGGCGGCCAGGGCCCGGCGACGGTGGGAGCGGCTGAGCATCTAGACCTGCGGTGCTCCGCGCACATCAGGGCCGACGCGCTTGGAGGGTCCCTGCTCGTTGTCGAGGTCGCCGTCGAGGTCGCGGTCGTGGTCGCGGCTAGCGTCTTGCGCGTGGGCGCGGCCTGGGGCCGGATGGCTGTCGACGCGGGCGGCGGGCTCGGGGCGCTCCACGCGCTCGCCGCGCTTTTCGCCGCCGTCCTCGCGGCGGCTGGCGACAGCCTGGGCGATGTTGCCCATCAGCTCTTCCCTGCGCCTGTCGATGTCGATGAGGATCGCCTCGACGCGGCTGGCCAGGTACGACTGGCCCATGATCACGGGGATCGCCACGATAAGGCCGGCGGCGGTGGTTATCAGCGCCTGGCCGACGCCGTTGGCGACTACCGAGGGGTCACCAGTCCCGAGCCGGGAGATCTCGCCGAACGCGATGATCATCCCGGTGACAGTGCCGAGCAGTCCGAGCATCGGCGCTACCTGTGCGATAGTCGCCAGCGGCCTCAGGCCGCGGGTGAGCTTCTGCTCCTCCTGAATCGAGGCCTCCTGGAAAGCCGCCTCGACCGCCTGGCGCCCATACGGCAGCTTCAGCAGCGCGGCGCCGAGCACGCGGGCCACCGGCCCGCCGTGCTCTTCGCAGGCCGCCAAGGCCAGCTCGAGGTCTCGTTCGCGCACAGCGGCGTTGACTCGGGTCATCAGCTCCGCGGTGTCGGTCCGCTCGTTGCGCAGCCTGAAGAACCGCAGGAAGAAGATGTAGACCGCGTACAGCGAGACCAAGATGATCAAGATCAGGACGGGTCCACCGCTAGCCAACATGGTCATCGCAACAACTCCCTAATCTATCTGCGATCAATGTATGAACCCGGCTGGTGAATGCAATGAGATTCGTGGGAAGTGAGAAGAAGTTAACGTCAACCGGTGGTGCGCATGCCGGCGGAGACGCCGATCAACGACACCAGTACAGCGTACTCCAGCGCCGCATGTTGGGGCGCGTCGTGGGGCAACGCCCGCAGGCGCCGTAGCAACTCTACCTGTAGGTGACTTATCGGGTCGACGTACGGGTTGCGGAGGGCGATAGAGCGTGCCAGGACCTGGTCGTTGCCGAGGAGCCCATGTCCGGTTGCCCTCTCGACTTGTGCAACGGAGAGCGCGAACTCGCGCTTTATCGTCTCCCCGAAGAACTGCCTGCGCGGCTCGTCGACCAGGTTCAGATAGCTGTCGAACACGTCCATGTCGGCCTTGGCGAGGCTCATCTGCGCGAAGTCGACTACGGCCTTGAAGAACGGCCACTCGCGGTACATCTCGCTACTAAGCTCGCCGCTCAGCTCCCCATCGAGGGCGGCCAGGCCGCTGCCGATGCCGTACCAGCCGGGTAGGTTGGCGCGGCACTGCGTCCAGGCGAAGACCCAAGGGATCGCGCGCAGGTCGGCGACCGAGCGGTTGCCCTTGCGCCGCGCCGGGCGGGAGCCGACGTTGAGGCTGCTTATCTCCTCGATGGGCGTGACGGCGGTGAAGAACTCGATGAAATCGTCGTGGGCCAGCAGATCGCGGTAGCACTGGCGGCCGGCCTCGGCGGCCACGCCGGCGGCCTGGCGGAACCGCGCAGGCAGCTCCGGCAGCTCCTTGGCATCGCGGGCCGAGGAGAGGATGAAGGCGTGGACCACCTGCTCGAGGTGCCGGTGCGCGAGGTCGGGGTCGGCGTAGCGGTCGGCAAGCGCCTCGCCCTGCTCGGTTATGCGCATGCGGCCCCCGAGGCTGCCGGGGGGCTGGGCCAGGATCGCCTGCCCGGCCGGACCGCCGCCGCGGCCGATGCTGGTGCCGCGGCCGTGGAAGAGGCGCAGCGGCACGCCGGCTCGGCGCGCAACGGCCGCGAGCTCCTCCTGAGCCTGGTAAAGCGCCCAGTTCGCGGCCAGGAAGCCGACGTCCTTGTTCGAGTCGGAGTAGCCGATCATCACTTCCTGCACCCCGCGGGCCTCGACGTGGCGCCGGTAGACCGGGATCGACAGTAGTTTCTCGAGGACGGCAGGCGCGCGCGCAAGGTCCTCGAGGGTCTCGAACAGCGGGGTCGCGTCGATGTCGGCCAGCCCGGCCTCCTTGGCCAGCAGCAGCGCTTCCAGGACGTCGGACGCGTCGGTCGAGAAGCTGACGATAGTGCTGCCGATGGCGTCGCCGCCGTAATGGCTCTTC
>DASROV010000064.1:0-5383 GCA_035646755.1 Trueperaceae bacterium
CATCCTGCTGCCGGCAGCGACGGTCGGCATCATCAGCGGCTCGATAATGACGCGCTTCGTGAGGTCGGCGCTACTAGAGGTCTTGGGCCAGGACTACGTGCGCACGGCGCACGCCAAGGGCCTACCGCGGCAGAAGGTACTGCGCAAGCACGTCACTCGCAACGCCGCAATCTCGATCGTCACTATCATCGGTCTCCAGATGGCGACGCTGCTCTCGGCGGTGGTGGTGGTCGAGATCATCTTCGCGTGGCCCGGCCTTGGCCAGCTGGCCCTTACCGCGACGCTGCAACGCGACTACCCGGCGCTGCAGGCTGCTGTTCTCCTCTCGGCCGTGATCTTCACCGTCATCAACCTCGTCACCGACCTGTCCTACACGTTCCTCGACCCGAGGGTGACGTACTCCTGATGGCCAGCACCGCCGCGACGACGGGCGGCACCACGGCGTCTACCCCACGCGCACCGGGCTTCTGGCGCAAGGCCCTTGGCCACGGGCTGGTCCTCTCGGGCGGCAGCATCGTGCTGCTGCTCGGCCTTGCGGCCCTCTTCGGAAGCTACCTCGCGCCGCACGACCCGAACACCATGGACTTCGGGGCTGTGTTCTCACCGCCCTCGCTCGCCCACTTTTTCGGGACGGACGAGTTCGGCCGCGACATCTTCTCGCGCATCCTGCACGGCGCAGCGGTGAGCGTAAAGGTCGCGCTCATCGCCGTCGGCATCTCTGCGGTAACCGGTGTCACGCTCGGCCTCTTCGCCGGCTACAGCGGCGGCTGGCTCGACGAGGTCGTTATGCGCATCATGGACGTCTTCTTCGCGCTGCCGGCGGTCCTGCTGGCCATCGTCGTGATGGCCATCCTCGGCCGCGGGGTCGAGAACGCGATGATCGCGATCGCAATCGTTTACGCGCCGATCTTCGCGCGCGTCACGCGCGGGGCGGTTATCGCCGTGCGCGACCGGGAGTTCGTGAACGCCGCCAGGGCCCTCGGACAAGGGCGAGTACGGATAATGTTCGCGCACGTGCTGCCCAACGCCCTCGGCCCGATAATCGTGCAGACCTCACTGAGCCTCGCGTTCGCGATCCTCGCCGAAGCCGCGCTGTCGTTCTTCGGACTGGGCACGCAGCCGCCCGACCCGAGCTGGGGCCGCATGTTGTCAGAGGGGCGTGCCTATCTCAGGCAGGCGCCCTGGATGGGGATCTTCCCCGGGCTGGCGATAATGTTCTCGGTGCTCGGCTTCAACCTCCTTGGTGACGGCCTGCGTGACGTTCTAGACCCCCGCTACCGGGGCCGCCGCTGAGCAGCCCGGTCCCGCCCGCGGACGACCTACCCTCGTTCGCAAAGCTCGGCGCGGTCGCTCTGCTTGCTGCCGGCGGGCTGGCTTACGAGATCGCCCTTACGCGGCTGCTCTCCGCGCTGCTGGTAAGCAGTTGGGTTGCACCGGTATTGGCCGTGGCGCTGCTCGGCGTCGGGCTGGGCGCGGCTCTGGCGGCACTATCAAGGCCGTTGCGCAACGCTCACGCAGCCCGCGCGGCTGCTGCCGCTGCGGCCGTGCTAGCGGTGACATCCCTGCCATTGTGGTTATGGGCCGCGGCAAGCGACCGGCCACTGGTGGGCCTGGTCCTGCCGCTGTTGACCTACGTGGCTCTTGGCCTTAGTAGCGCCGCGATCTTGTCGTGGCGGCCGCATCGAGCGGCCTGGCTGCTGCGAGCGGACTACGGTGCAGCAGCGCTCGCTGCCGTGGTCACGCCGTGGTTGCTCGGTAAGTTCGGACTCGGGGCGCTTGGCGGCGCTGTGGTCGCCGCCGCCCTTCCTGGGTTGGCGGCGGTGGTGCTGGGTCGACGCGCGAAGCCGCCAGCGGCGGCCGAGCACCCGAAGCCGGCAATGGCGGCGAGCCACGCCGCTCCTTCCTCCGAAGTGGCTATCAACCTGGCCCGGGCTGCCACCACCGCCGGGCTCGCCGCTCCGGTACTGGCGCTCCTCGCCATGGCCTTAGGCGGGTTCGCTGTCCAACCGCAGGTACACCTCGACGCCAAGCCGATCGCGCTTGCGCTGCGCCGTGGCGGCGTGGTGGAGAGCACGCGTTGGGACGCCACGGCCCGCACCGACCTGGTACGCCTGCCCAACGGCGCGCGTTACCTCTACCTTGACGGCGGGGCGGGATCGCTGGTGCCGACTCCTGACCCCGCCGACTGGTCGAGCGATGTCGGCGCCTTCGCTTTCGCCATGGCTCCCGCTGACGACGCCTTCCTTATCGGCACTGGCGGCGGCCTCGACGTTGCTCAGGCGCGTGCGCACGAAGTGGAGACAGTAGTCGCGGTCGAGGTGAACCGCGCGAGCATCGCCATGGTGCGCGAGCTCGGAGCCAGCACCGGCTTCGTGTACGACGAGCCCACCACGGTGATAATCGGCGACGGTCGGCGCGTTCTTTCCGCCAGCGAGCGGCGCTACGACGTGATCACGCTAGCCAACGTCGTCATCGGCGCCGCCGAGTTGCGCGGGGCCGCGCTCACCGAGAACCTGGTGTACACGGTCGAGGCTTTCCGGGAGTACTTGGCGCACCTGAACCCCGAAGGTCGCCTGGCCCTGAAGCTCTACGACGAGGTCACGCTCACGCGCGCCCTGACGACGGCATTGGCGGCGCTGGTCCAAGGCGGCCACGCCCATGACGCCACCAGCGCCGCGGACCACCTGATGGCGGTGCTCGACACTTCTGAGGCGACCGCGGTTCCCGTACTTGTCGTCAAGCGCACGCCGTTCAGCGCCCAGCAAGCCGTAAGTGCTGCCCGGGTCGCCGAGCAGCGTGGCTGGAGGCTGTTGCTTGTACCCGGCCTGTTAGCACCGCCGGCGTTGCGACCGCTGGTGAACGGTGAGGCAGGACTTGACGAGCTGGTCGCATCGTCCGAGGCGGTCGATATAAGCCCGACGCACGACGCCGCCCCGTACTTCTTCTCCTTCGCACCGGGGGTGCCAGGCGACGTGAGGCTGGCCGGTGGAGCTTCGGTGCTCGTCTTGGCAGTCCTGGTGCTGATCGCACTCGGCGCCGGTCGGGCGCTTGGCCGCGTCGATAGCGGCGAGCGCGACGGGGACGGTCTCGGTAATACAAGTCGCCGCCTACTGGCCGCGGTCGGGCTCGGGGCGGGCTTCCTCCTCGTCGAGCTGGCGGCGCTGCCCGTCATCCAACGCAGCGCGGGACATCCAGCCTGGAGCCTGTCGTTGACGCTTGGCGCCGTGCTGTTGGGCAGCGCTGTCGGCGCCCAACTGGCTGCGCGTTCGCGCTCGCTCGATCCTCGTCCGCCGGCACTGCTTACTGCCTTGGCGGTGCTCGCCTGGAACCTCGTCGTCCCGCAGCTCGGTGCCGCGCTCATGCCGTTGAATCCGGCGCTCTCGGGAGTCGTACTCGCGGCGTCGCTGTTCGTCGTGGCCATACCGATGGGACTACCGTTCCCGCGCATCCTCGCCGGCCTGGCGCGACCCGCGGGCGTGGCCGGCGCCTTGACCATGTCCGGCCTTGCCGCGGTGGCGGCGGGGACGGGTGCTCTATGGCTGTCGCACACCGTCGGTACTCCGGCGTTGGCCTGGGCGGCGGCGGTCGCTTACGCGCTCGCTGCCATCGTTGCGCCTTCGCGACCGGCCGTTCAGCCGGCAACCCCGGCGCCCCGAACCGGGCATGATGCGCTTCATGAGGTTTGATGCCGAGGACTCTAGCTCATCTTCTGTGAGTAGCACCCCCAACGCGGTGGCGGCCCGCCGCGTCAACTTCCGCGCTATGCACGACCGAGGTTTCTTCGTCCTGCCCAACCCCTGGGACCTAGGCGGCGTGAGGCGGCTGGAGCGGCTCGGCTTCAGGGCGCTGGCGTCGACGAGCGCCGGTTACGCCTGGTCGCTCGGCGTCGACGACCGCGAGCTGACGATTGAGCAAGTGCTCGACCACCTGCGGTGGCTCAACGCCACCACCACCTTGCCCATAAACGCCGACTTCGAGAACGGCTACGCCGAGCGTCCCGAGGACGTTGCGGTGAACGTCGGGCGGGCGGCGGAAACGGGTGTCGCCGCTCTCTCGATCGAGGACCTCGGTGACGACGACCTTTACGACCTACAGCTGGCCGTCGAACGCATCCGCGCCGCGCGCGAAGCGCTCGACGCGATTGATCCGAACATCGTGCTTGTCGGCCGCAGTGAAGGCCACCTGATCGGCCGCGACGACCTGCACGGCACCATCGAGCGGCTCGTGGCCTACGCCGAAGCGGGCGCCGACTGCCTTTACGCCCCGGGGATACGCACCGATGATCAGATAGCGGCAATCGTGGCGGCGGTCGCCCCTAAGGCCGTCAACGTCCTGTTCCGCTCGGCTAGCATGACAAGCGACCGGCTGGCGGCGCTTGGCGTGCGCCGGGCCAGCGTCGGTTCCTTGCTCGCCAAGGCGTCCTGGCGCGCCTTCGACGACGCGGCGACGAAGTTGGTGAGCGACGGTTCGTTGCCAGTACGGTTGTTCGAGGAGGCCTGAATGCCGATCACCGCAACGCCGTTCCTTATGTTCCAAGGCGCCGCTGAGGAGGCGCTCGACCTTTACGTCGCGGTCTTCCCCGAGTCGCGCGTCGTCGACGTCGAACGTTACGTAGCTGGAGAGCCGGGGCCGGAAGGCAAGTTCTAAGGTTGCCGTTTACGAACTCGCCGGTCAACGTTTCAGGATTTTCGACTCACCGGTCGCCCACGCCTTCGATTTCACGCCGTCTTTTTCGATCTTCGTCGACTTTGACGGGCTCGAGGAGTTCGAGCGGGTCTACGCGGCGCTGGTCGAGGGCGGCAAGGCGCTGATGGCACCTGACGACCACGGCTTCAGCCGCCGCTTCGCCTGGGTCAACGACCGCTTCGGCGTCTCCTGGCAACTGAACGTGCCGTGACGCCCATGCCCCTCGAGGGGTACCTCGACACCTGGCAACGCGGCGGACTCGGACCTAGGGTCCTCGCCGGCGAAGATGGTCACTTGGTGGTCACAAGTCGCGGCGCCCGAGCGGTGCCGTTCGATGACCGCGGGCGCCCCTTGTTGTGGCTCTCACCCGCCGTCCTTCCGGGTGCCGAGGTCGGCGCGTGGGCCGCTAGCGAAGCCTGGAACTTCGGCGCCGAGCGGTTGTGGATCGGACCGGAGCTACGCCTCATGGTCAAGGATCGCGGCGACTTCGACGGCAGCTACGAGCTAAGCCGCGCCATGGACCCCGGGATGTGGGAGCTGGCCGTGGTGCACGGCGAGAGACGTCTTGGCGTGCCAAGCGGCGGCGGCGAATTTGGCGGCGAAGCAAGCGACGAAGCAGGCGGCGAAGCCGGGCCACTCGCGCGCCAGCAGGCGTTGAGCCTGCGGCAGCGAATGAGCCTGCCTGTCTACCCTGTCT
>DASROV010000065.1:0-5237 GCA_035646755.1 Trueperaceae bacterium
ACGCCTACGCGCTTTCACGCGAGCGCGCCAGCGGACACCTCGGCAAGGCCGAGGCCTGGTACGTGCTGACAAGCGCACCCGGCGCCACCGTCTCGTGGGGGTTCCGAAGGGACGTTACCGCCGCTGAGGTCCGCGCCGCGGTCACCGACGGCAGCTTGCCTTCGCTGCTCAACCGCCTGCCGGTAGCGGCCGGCGACGTCATCGTCAACCCGGCCGGATTGGTGCACGCCGTCGGAGCGGGCGTCAAGCTGTTCGAGATCCAACAATCGAGCGACCTCACCTACCGGCTGTTCGACTACGACCGCCGCGACGCCACGGGCAGGCCGCGCGAACTTCATGTCGACAAGGCGCTCGACGTGGCTCAGCTGCGTCGTAGCGCCGCCGCCGACATGTTCGGTCGAGTCGCGTCCGGCCCGGTCGTGGCGAATCGCTGGCGCCGCCTCGTGCAGTTGCCGGAGTTCGTTATGGACGCTGTGGAACTGGGGGAGGCCGGTGCCCCCGCGCGGCTACGCGACGCGACGACGCCCGCGAGCCTCGAGCTCCTGGTGCTGAGCCGCGGCGAGGTGACGGTTAGCGCAGGGGAAGCGGTGAGGACAGGTGAAGCGGTGGGCGCAGTTGAAGCGGTGGGCGCCGGGGAAGCGGCGAGCGCCGGGAAAGCCGTGACCATGCGCCAAGGCGACGCCGTCCTGCTTCCCGCGCTCGCCGGCGCCTACGTCCTCGAGGGCGCCGGCGAGGTGCTGCGCTGCGCTGTGGAGAAGCCGCTTCCCGGCTAGCCGGCCACGACGTCGACGACCAAGCGAGCGGCTCGGCGAACCACCGCCGAGCCGCATGCTAGTTGTTGATGCTGAGGTAGGGCTTAGGAGCCGGTGCCCGGCACCCCGGTGCTGGTGGCCTCGTCGGCTACCGGCGGCACGAACGTCGACGGGGCGCCGTCCTCGCTGACGAGCATGATGTCGAGGACCTCGTGGAAACTGCTGACGGTTATCACCTTGAGATCCTCGAGGATCGCGTCTGGCACCTCTTCGAGGTTGGCCTCGTTCCCCTCGGGCAGGATCACGGTCTTGATGCCTGCCAGGTGCGCGGCGAGCAGCTTCTCCTTGACCCCACCGATTGGCAGTACTTTGCCCCGCAGCGTGATCTCGCCGGTCATGGCGACGTCGCCGCGCAGCTTGCGGCCGGTAAGGGCGCTTACCACGGCGCTGGCCATGGCGATGCCGGCAGACGGTCCGTCCTTGGGCGTGGCGCCTTCGAGCACGTGGACGTGAAGGTCACGGGTCTCGTGGAAGTTCTCGGCGATGCCGTACTCGACAGAGTGCTTGCGCAAGTAAGCAATTCCGGCCTGGGCGCTCTCCTTCATCACGTCACCGAGCTGGCCGGTCAAGGTCACCTTGCCCTTGCCGGGTACCGCAACCGCTTCGATGTCGAGGGTGACGCCGCCGATGCTGGTCCAGGCGAGGCCGTGCGAGAGCCCGACCTGCGGCTCCTTCTCGGCCTGTTCGTCGCGGTACGGCGGGACGCCGAGCAGCTCGCGGAGCTTCACCTCGTCGACGGTGACGATGCCCTCCCAAGGTTCGCTGAGGTAGGCCTTGGCCATCTTGCGGGCGGCCTTGGCGATGAGCCGGTCGAGGTTTCGTACCCCGGCCTCACGCGTGTACTCGGTCACGATGCGCTTTACCGCGCCGTCGGTGATCTCGAGATGCCCCTCGAGCCCGTGGTCCTTCAGCTGCCGGGGGATGCGGTAGCGGCGCGCGATCTCGATCTTCTCGCCGAGCATATAGCCCGGGATCTGGATTACCTCCATGCGGTCGAGCAGCGGCCGCGGGATGGTCGAGAGCGTGTTGGCGGTGGTGACGAACATCACCTTGGAGAGGTCGTAGGGGATCTCGAGGTAGTGGTCGGCGAAGGTGTTGTTCTGTTCGGGGTCGAGCACCTCGAGCAGTGCCGAGGACGGGTCGCCGCGGAAGTCGGCGGTCATCTTGTCGACCTCGTCGAGGAGGAAGACCGGGTTGATGGTGCCAGCGGTCTTCATGCCCTGGATGATGCGACCGGGCAGGCTGCCGATGTAGGTGCGGCGGTGGCCGCGGATCTCGGCCTCGTCACGCACGCCGCCTAAGCTCATGCGCACGAACTTGCGGTTGAGGCTCCGCGCGATCGACTTGCCCAAGGACGTCTTGCCGACGCCGGGCGGGCCCACCAGGCAGAGGATCGGGGCCTTGTAATTGGAGTTCTCGACGTCTTTAGTGAGCTGTCTGACGGCCAGGAACTCGACGATGCGCTCCTTGGCCTCTTCGAGCGCGTAGTGGTCCTCGTCGAGCACCTGCTGGCTGTGATCGATGTCGAGATGCTCTTCGTCGGCCTCGGCCCATGGCAGGTCGAGGAGCGTGTCCAGGTAGGTGCGCACTACCGTGGCCTCGGGCGAGCCGGCCGCCATCTTCTCGAGCCGCTCGATCTCCTTTATGGCCCTGTCGTGGGCCTCCTCCGGCATGTTCTTCTCTTCGACGCGCTTGCGCAGCTCTTCGGTCTCGCTGCCCTCGTCCGAGCCCAACTCCTTCTGGATGGCCTTCATCTGCTCACGCAGGAAGTACTCGCGCTGGTTGGAGTCCATCTGCTGCTTGACACGCGCGCTTATCTGCTTCTCGGTCTCGAAGCGCTCGAGGTCACGGGTGAGGAAGCCGTAGACGAGCTCGAGCCGCTTGGCGACATCGGCCTCTTCCAGAGCGGCCTGTTTGTCGGCGACCTCCCAGGTCGAGTACTTCGCGATGAGGTCGGCAAGCGGGCCGGCCTCCTTCATGCCGCGCAGGTTCTCGAGGTGGAACGAGTCGAGCCGCAGGTTCTTGTTCTGCTGGGCGTACTCGCCGAAGGCCGACTTGACCTGCTCGACTAGCGCTTGCGTGTGGGCCGTGCCGCCCTCACCCTGGGTCTCGGCGATGGTAGAGACCTTGGCGCGGAGGCTGGGGCCGGTGACGTAGGTGTCGATGGTGGCGCGGTCACGGCCCTCGACCAGCACCTGCAGGGTGTCGTTAGGTAGGCGGATTACCTGCTTGACGATGGCCAGTGTGCCGACGTCGTACAGGTCCTCGGAGCTAGGGTCATCGATGCGAGCATCACGCTGGACGACGAGCACGACACGGTTGTCACCGGCCTGAGCCTCTTCCAACGCGCGCTTCGACTTCGGACGACCGACGTCGACGTTCTCCAGGGTGCGGGGGAGCACGACCTGGGTGCGGAGTGCGATTACCGGTAACTCCCAATCCATGACCCTAGTAGAACCCCCCAGACACGCGAACCTCCGTAAGGTGGCTGACGAGCGCGACCGCGGGGCGATCGACGCTAAGCGAGCGCTTAGAGATCGAGCGGGACGTCGAGTTCGGGACAGTCGACCCGGCGCCCGGCGGCGCGCAGCTCCTTCGCGAAGCCGGTCATGACGTCCTCTTCGCCGTGCACCAGGATCAGGTGAGCGTCGCTAGACGGCTTGGCGAACGCCAGTAGGTCGTCCTTGTCGGCGTGCGCGGAGAAGCCGTTGATGGTGTGGATCGAGGCTCGCACAGCGATCTCGTCGCCGTAGATGTGCACACGCCGGGCGCCGTTGAGCAACGCCCGTCCGAGCGTGCCTTCTGCCTGGTAGCCCACGATGATGAGGCTGGCCTCGTTACGCCACAGGTTGTGCTTGAGGTGGTGCAGGATGCGGCCGCCCGTCATCATCCCTGACGAGGCGATGATTATCGCGCCGCCGTGTATGTCGTTGATCTTCCTTGAGTCCTCGGCCTTGACCGTGTACTCCAACCCAGGCGGGAAGAAGGGGTCCTCGCCGTGCGCGAAGACCTCGGCGACCTCCGGCCGCAGCTCCTCGATGCCGGCCTCGTACTGCCTGGTGACACGCGTTGCCATGGGCGAGTCGACGAAGATCCGCGGTTGCGGCAGGTCACGCTCGTGAATGGCCCGGTAGAGCTCATACAGCACCTGCTGGGCCCGCTCGACGGCGAACGTCGGAATCATGACGTTGCCGCCGCGCTTCAGCGCCGTTCTCACCACCTGCTCGAACTCCGCCTCGGTCGACTCGCGGCTGCGGTGCTTGCGGTCGGCGTAGGTGGTCTCCAGCAGCATGATGTCGCAACCCGACGGGGGCTCCGCGGGGAAGTGAAGCGCGCTGCCGCGGTTGCCGAGGTCCCCTGAGAAGACGATCCTGGCGCCGTCGGCTTCGACTTCTAGGTAGGCGCTGCCGAGGATGTGACCGGCGGGCCGGCACGTAACTGCCACGCCAGACGCGACTTCGACGCGCTTGTCGAACGGCACGACCTCGAAGCTCGCGATGGCCCGTTCGGCGTCTTCCAGCGTGTAAAGCGGATCCTCGACCTCGCTCTCCCGACCTGACCTTTTCGCCTTGCGCAGGTCGCGTTCAAAGTCCTCCTGCTGGATCTTGGCTGAGTCGCGCAGGATTATCTCCGCGATCTCACTGGTGCCCTGAGTGCAGTAGACGGTCCCGCGATAGCCCTGCTTGAACAGCCGTGGCAGGCGGCCGACATGGTCGAGGTGCCCGTGAGTAAGCAGCACGCTGTCGAGTTCGTCGGCAGCGAAGGGGAACGGTTCGTAGTTGCGAACCCGTAGGGCGCTTGGGCCTTGGAACAGGCCGCAGTCCACCAATAGGTTGGCGCTGCTCGTCGCCAAGTGGTGGCAGCTGCCGGTTACGGTGCGGGCCGCGCCCGCGCAGGTGAGCTTCATAGTCCGTGAGTCGGGCCGTCGATCATCCGGATCTTCTCCTTCGAGTGCGTCAACCTCACTTGCGTCAACCTCAATTGCGTCATCCTGCCTTCTCCTTCCAGGTGAGGCGCCCCCCGGCCAAGACCGGTTCGACCCGGTCTTCGCAGCGCAGGTGCGCCAGGTAAGCGGCGACGGTGCAGAGGTTCAAGTGGTAGCGCGCGAGATCGTTGATCGTTTGGTCCAGCTCGGCGGCAGTGCGGGCCAGCACGTCCTCCAGGCCCACGTCGTCGCAGGCCGCCAGCACGACCTCGGCGGCGCGCAGCACCGCCGCGCGGTTGCGCGCGACGAGGCCCTCGATATCGTCGCTGAGCTCGCCATGACCGGGCAGCAAGCGCTTGACCCCGTCAGAGATGCTGGTCGCTGCTACCACATCGAACGACTTCAGTTGCGCGCTGACGTCCTGGGCGAACGGCAGGGGGTAGCGCTCGAGGGTGGCCACCCCAAACACGGCGTCGGCGGCGAACAGCAAGTCGCCGACC
>DASROV010000066.1:0-9023 GCA_035646755.1 Trueperaceae bacterium
GACTTCACGTGCCGGCGCCCGTATGCCCAGGAAGGGACGGTTTCGCCGGCGCGACCTCGCTGCGGTACCAGTTGAAGAAGGTGATGATGAAGGTGATCCCGAACGCGAACAGTCCCGCCACCTTCATTATGATCCCGGCCAGTGCCTGATCCTCCATCACCCCGAGCCCGAACGCCCGCGTCGGCATGCTGGCGTAGGCCTGGTAGAGCGGTTCCATAGAGAAGGTGATGCCGCCGAAGATCGGCAGCTGCGCGACGGGCAGCAGGAACAGGTAGGCGAGGCGGGGCAGGAAACCGGGCTTGGGCAGCTCGGGGATGCCGCCTATCAGCGGCCACCAGACCTGCAGCGAGACGAACAGGACCACCAGGTGGATGGCGTGGTGAAGCGAGGTGTTCGACAGCGACAGGTCGTAGAAGGCCGGGACGTGATAGATGGCCATGACCAGGCTGAAGGCGAAGAAGGTGACAACGGGGTTGAGTAGGACCTTTGACACCGGTGCGATACCGCGTGCCAGCAGCGTCTTGCGCAGCAGCCAGTCGGGGATACCGAGCAGCATCACCGGTGCGACCACGTAGCTGAGCGTGAGGTGCTGCAACATGTGGGCCGAGAGCAAGTAGCGCTCGGCGAGGTCGTGGAGCGGTGAGCCCTCATTGAGGAACAACAACAGGAGGCCGGTGGCGAACACCGTTGCGCGCCCTAAGGGGTACTTCTCTCCGGGGGCAAGAAGCCGGCGTAGCGGCCCGACCGCGAGGAAGTACGCAACCGCCGCAGTAACGAGCCCGCCCAAGAGGACGGGCTCGAGTTGCCAGCTAAGGTAAAGCACGCGGGTTAGGCCTCCGAGCAGATCATTACAGGCCTAGCTGTGCGCGAATGTCGTGTACTTCGGTGGCGGTGAGTTCGTCGCCGCGGTGAGCGGCGATGTCCTCGGCCGTGTACGGCGTGAAGCCGTCGGCGGCGCCGTCACCGAGGCCGGCGATGATGTGGTTGAGCACGTTGGCGATGGCGGCGTCGTCGAGGCTCGACCCCCAGGCCGGCATGAGCCCGTTGTAGGTCATGCCGGCCACTTGAATCGGTCCCTGCATGCCGTATAGCACCACCTGCGCGAGGAACTCTTCGCCGCCAGCGGCGTAGACCTCGGCGGCGTGGTTGGCGAGCGGTGGGAACGCTCCAGGGATGCCCTGGCCGGCTGGCTGGTGACAGCCGCTGCAGGTCGAGTTGTATACCTGCTCGCCTTGAGCGCGGTCCCACTCGACAGGCGCGGCGGCGTCGGCCGCTTCCTGGGGCTGTTCCTCGTCGTCCGCGGCCTGCTCGTCGCTGGCTGCGTCGTCGGCTGCGTCGGCCGCTGCGTCGGCCGCGCCTGCCTCTTCACCGGCGGCCGCTTCGGCCACTTCGGGCCCGGCTAGCTCGCCGCCGCCTGCGCCCTGCACTTCGTAGGTCGAGGCGTCGTTGGCGGCCCGGGGCGCCTCTACCGACACGCCGCGGTCGGTGGGGGTGGGAGTGTCGGCTCGTGCCGCCGCGGCTCTTGAGCGACCGTTGCTCTCGATGAGGTCGACGAGCTCCTGGTCGAGCTCGGCCTCGGCATGACCGCCGGCTTCTCCCTCGGCCTGAGTAAGGCTGGCCTCGGTGCGCGCGAACGACATCGCCCGCGGGAGGAGGAACATCGCCGTCATCGCGATGAAGCTGGCGACGGCGATGACCATGCCGCTCGAGAAGAAGCCGGAGTACATCCGGTCGTCTCCCTTGAGGTGCATGAAGAACATCACCACCATCACGAACTTGATGACGGAGAGGACCGCTAGGGTGACGAAGGTCATCGTCGTGCCGAGCCAGGCCTGGGGGTACTCGACGATCGCGAACTCGAAGTAGGTTATGACCCCGAGGATCAGCGCGACGAGGATGTAGCCGCCGACGGAGCCGTGCTTTTGATCGTTAGCCATGTTGACGTTCCCCGCTCACACGAATTCCACGAGGTAGACGACCGTGAAGATCACGATCCAGACGATGTCGACGAAGTGCCAGTAAAGGCCGGCGATCTCGAGGTAGACGGCGTCCTTGCTGCTTGTCGGCTTCTTGTACGACGAGATAAGGATGGCCAGTAGCCACAGCACCCCGACCGAGACGTGGATCCCGTGGGTGCCGGTGAGGATGAAGAAGGTAGTGCCGAAGAGGTTCTGGTGGATGGAAAGGCCGGCGTTGACGAAGTGGACGAACTCGAACACCTGGAAGCCGAGGAAGATCGTCCCGAAGGCCGCAACGCCGAGCGTCCATAGCCGAAACTTGGGGATGTCGTCGGAGCGCAGGGCGTGCAGGGCGAGCACCATGAGAAGGCTCGACATCAGCAGCACGAACGAGCTTACGGTCGTCAGCGGGATGTCGAACACGTCGGCGGGGAACGGCCCGGTGAGGCTGCGGTCGTGATAGGCGAGGTAGGTGCCGATGAGGGATCCGAAGAACATGCAGTCGGACGCCAGGAACACCCACATCAAAAGCTTGACGTCCGGCAGCTTGGTGCTGCGCCAACCAGACGGGGTTATCGTCCCTTGGCCGACGCCGGCCGGTGTTTCGGCGTGTGCGGACGCGTCCGCGCTCATACTGCTTCTCCTTCTAGCTCGGGTTGTGCGTGGTGGCCACCGACGCCTTCGAACGCCCAGCCGAAGATGCAGAAGATGAACGCGAAGCCGCTGACGATGGCCAGGATCCAGTTGTCGTATATCAGGCCGTATGAGCCGACGATCAGCGCGGCCGAGGCGAGCAGCGGATACCACGACTGACCGGGGATGTGGATGCCGTGGGCGTCGTACTTCTTGCCGGCCGTGGCCGGGTCGATCGGGTCTACGTTGAGGCTCTCGGGATGCTTCCAGGCCCAGAACGCGTCGAGTGAATTAACGACAGGCTGCGTCTTGAAGTTGTAGTACGGCGGCGGGGAGGTGGTAGCCCACTCGAGCGTGCGCGCGTCCCATGGGTCGTTGCCGGCGCGAGGCCCCCTGCGAAGGCCGTAGATGACGCTGCCCAACACCAGGATCATGCCGACTCCCATGATGAAGGTGCCGAAGCTGGAAGCGAAGTTCCAGATCTCGAGGCCGATCCCGTCAGGGTAGGTCTGGATGCGCCGAGGCATGCCCATCATGCCGGCGATGTGTTGCGGGAAGAAGATCGTGTGGAAGCCGACGACGATGAACCCCCAGGCGATCTTGCCGACGCGCTCGTCGAGCAGCCGGCCCGTCATCTTCGGGAACCAGTAGTAAAGGGCGCCTAAGAACGTCAGCAACGCACCCCCACCCATCACGTAGTGGAAGTGGGCGACCACGAAGTAGGTGTCGTGGACCTGGGCGTCGAAGGTCGGCATCGCGACCATGATGCCGGTGATGCCGCCGAGGGTGAACGTCACGATGAAGGCAAGCGAGTAGAGCAGCGGCACCGTGAAGCGGATACTGCCACCCCACAGCGTGCCGAGCCAGTTGAAGATCTTCACGCCTGTTGGAATGCCGATGATGAAGCTGGTAAGCGAGAACGCGGTGTTCACTACCGGGCCGAGGCCGGTGGTGAACATGTGGTGCGTCCACACCGCGAAGCCCATGAACGCGATGAGGATCGACGCCAGGATCATCACCGGGTAGCCGAACAGCGGCTTGCGCGAGAACGTCGGAATCATCTCGCTGATCATCCCGAAGGCCGGCATGATGATGATGTACACCTCGGGGTGCCCGAAGATCCAGAACAGGTGCTGCCACAAGATCGGCAGCGCACCTGCCGCCGGGACGAAGAACAGCGAGCCGAAGGTGCGGTCGACTATCAGCTCGAGGAACGCGATGGTCAGGGGTGGGAAGGCAAAGATGATCATGAACGAGGTGATGAGCATCAGCCAGGGGAAGACCGGCATGCGCATGAAGGTCATGCCGGGCGCCCGCATGTTGACGATGGTCACGATCAGGTTCATGGCCGTCACGGTCGTGCCGACGCCGCTGAGGAACAGGCCGAAGACGTAGAAGTCGACGCCGAACCCGGGGTTGTTGGATAACGAGGTGAGCGGCGCGTACGCCACCCAGCCGACGTCGGGTGCGCCGCCGAGGAAGAAGCTGCTGTAGATCATCAGGCCGCCGAGCGCGTAGACCCAGTAGCCGAACGCGTTGAGGCGGGGGAACGCCAGGTCTCTCGCGCCGATCATCAGCGGCACGAAGTAGTTGGCGAAGCCGATGCCGAGCGGCATGATGGCAAGGAAGACCATCGTTACGCCGTGCATCGTGAACAGCTGGTTGAAGACGTCGGGGCTGACGAGTTGTTGTCCCGGCCGCATGAGCTGGAGGCGCATGATGAAGGCCTCGACGCTCGCCGCGCCCATGAAGGTGAAACTGGAGAGCATGTAGAGGATGCCGATCTTCTTGTGGTCGACCGTCGTCAGCCAGCTGCCGAAGCCGGTCGTCCAGGTCGGCCTCATGAACAGCTTGCTGTGGGCCGGTTCGACAGCCTGAGAGGTTGACTCCATCAGTTGCCTCCCACGGTCTTAGCGGCCATCGCGCCGTCGGCGCCGCCCGCCACGACCTCATCGCTGCCGAGGCTGAGGAGGTAGGCGGCGATGGCCGTGGCCTCTTCCTCGCGGTTAGGGTCGTCTTCCTGCCACAAGGTCGGCATGTAGTTGCCCGGCTTTATCGCCTGGGGATCCATTATCCAGGCCGCGACGTTCTCGAGGTTGGCCTCGAGCAGCCCGGCGCCGACGGTGTGCCGCTGGCCGAAGTTGGTCAGGTTCGGGAAGTTGGGCTGGCCGTAGCTGACGCCCTCGGCGTAGTTGCCGACCGAGTGACAGCCGATGCAGCCCTTGCTGGCGAAGAGCGTGCGCCCTTGCGAGGCCAGCGGGTCGCTCGACACGACCTCGATGGTCGGCTGCTGGAACGACTCCACCCAGGCCTCGAACTCCTCTTGTGACTCGACCACCACCCGGAAGCGCATATAGGCGTGAGCCCCGAGGCAGAGCTCCGCGCACTGACCGTGGAACACGCCTTCCTCGTTGGCCTGCAGCCACAACTGGTTGTCCTGGTTGGGGATGAGATCGACCTTGCCGCCGAGGCGTGGCGCCCAGAAGGCGTGGAGCACGTCGGCGGAGTCGAGGTCGAGCACGAACCGCGTGCCCACCGGCACGTGCAGTTCGTTAGCGGTCGTGAACCCGTACTCGGGGTACTCGAATTTCCACCACCACTGGTAACCCGTGACGTTCACCTGAACGTCTTCGCCACCAGCCTCGATGAAGGTCTGCAGGTTGAAGATCGAGCGCACGGTGGGAACGGCCACGAGGATCACGATGATCACCGGCACGGTGGTCCAGATGATCTCGATAAGCATGTTGCCGTGAGTCTGCCCGGGGATGGAGTCGTCTCCGGCTCGTCTGCGGTAGCGCACGATGACGAAGGCCATTACCCCGCCGACGATGAGCATCACGGGGATGCTCAGATACCAGGTCCACATGAACAGGTCGAGCTGTTCTTGAGCGACTGGGCCCACCGGCGAGAACATCGACTGCTCCCCGTCCAGCGAACAACCTGCCAGCAGGAACATGAGAACAGTGACGGGCAACGCCCGCCACAACCACCTTATGGGCACTTTTACCCTCCTAGGACGCTGATGAGGCTACGAGACGGCGTCCTGCTGAATACCGGGCCAATCTATCACAGCCGTCACAGCCCGAATAATGTTCTGTGCGTACTTTCCTTGTGGGTGAGCCGACGTGTGAGCCGACGTGTGAGCCGACGCGAGCGCCGACGCGTGCGCCGAGCCGCGCACCGACGCCGGGTGGCCGACTCAAGCGCTTCGGTAAGCGCCGGCCTCGGCGATGTGGGCGCTGCCCACCGTCGCCTCGGCGTCCAAGTCGGCCACGGTGCGCGCGACGCGCAGCAGGCGGTCGAAGCCGCGCGCGGACAGCTCGAGGCGGCTCACCATCGCCCTCAGCAGCGGCTCGGCCGCGGCGTCGGGCGCAGCGTGCAGGCGCAGCGCCGGCCCGCTCAGCGCGGCGTTGGCGCAGCCCTGCCGCGTGAGCATGCGCCGTCGCGCCGCGGCCACGCGCACGGCCACCGCGGCGCTGGCCTCTCCCGGCGAGGCGTTGAGCAGCTCGTCGTGCGTGAGTCGCGGCAGGCTCAACCGGAGGTCGAGCCGGTCGAGCAGCGGAGCGGACAGCCTGCGCCGGTAGCGGTTCAACTGGTCGGGCGAGCAGAGGCAGCCGCCGAGCCCGTCGGCCGGCTGGCCAACGTCGGCAAGGCGCCCACAAGGGCAGGGGTTGCGAGCGGCTATCAACTGGAACCTGGCCGGCAAGGCGACCGCGCCCGACGCCCGAGAGACGACCACGGTGCCGGACTCGAGCGGCTGCCGCAACGCCTCGAGCACCGGCCGTGAGAACTCGCTTACCTCGTCGAGGAACAGCACGCCGAGGTGAGCGAGGCTCGCCTCGCCGGGCCGTGGCAGGGCGCCGCCACCGATAACTCCGGCCGCGGACCCGCTGTGGTGAGGAGCACGAAACGGTGGGCTGAGATCGAGTCCGGGACCCCGCGAGCGACCGGCGGCCGAGTAGACCCTGCCGACCTCGATGGCCTCCGCGGTGCTGAGCGGCGGCAGCAACCCCGGCAGCCTGGCGGCCAGCATCGTCTTACCGGCTCCAGGCGGACCGCTGAAGAGCACGTTGTGTCGACCGGCGGCGGCGATCTCGAGGACCCGCTTGGCTGCGGCCTGACCACGCACGTCGGCGAGGTCGAGCTCGGCCGCGGCCACGCTTGGCGCCGCCGGGCTCGTCACGCGAGGCAGCTGCGAGCGGCCGCGCAGGTGTGCGACGGCCTGCGCGAGCGTCGCGGGCCCCAGAGCCACGGCCGACGGCACCACCGCCGCCTCGGCGGCGTTGGCCGGTGCCGCCATCACGCTCAAGCCCTCGTTCGCCGCCAGCACCCCCACGCTCACCGCTCCACGCACCGCTCGCAGGCCACCGTCGAGAGCCAGCTCGGCGAACGCCAACAGCCGCTCGAGGGCTCGCGGCGGGATGTGTCGCTCGGCCGCCAGCAGTCCGAGCGCGATGGGCAGGTCGAATGCCGGACCCTCCTTCCGTACGTCGGCCGGGGCGAGGTTGACGACGATGCGGCTGGGAGCCAGGGGGATGCCTAGCTGTTTGAGGGCGGCACGTACCCGTTCGCGCGACTCCTGGACGGCCGTTCCTGGCAGGCCCACGATCGTGAAGCTGGGTAGGCCGCCGCTCACGTAGACCTCGACACGCACCAGGGCCGCGTCGACGCCGACGACCGTGGCGGAGTTGACGACGGCATACATCGCGGCGAGGCTAGCGCCAAGCCTCGGGCCCGTCGGCGTCTACCTGGTCCGCTGCCGGTGGCCGCTAGGCTGTGGCCTACCCCTCTCGTGACACTCACGAGCGCTTCACAGTGGGCACCTTCACAGCCCCTCGCCGGCTCGGCACGTACGTTCGAGGTACCGGGTCGCAGTGCGGCCGGTGACGTCATGGCCAGGTGCCGGTCGCCGGTCATGGTGCCTCCCGACGAGGAGGTTGAAAGCCTTGCAACTGTCAGTAGAACCAACCGAAGTTCCGCGGAGCGGGCCGCCCCGTCCCCTGGCGTCGCTCGGCCGGATGTTGCCCGTCGCCGCGGCCGCAGTACTGTTGGCCGCCTGCGCGGTGATCCCGGCACAGCCCGTTACTGACCCGCTCGGGCTTGACAGCAAGCAGTTGGCGCTCAGTTTCGAAGCCGCCGCCGGCCCGACCGCTGCCGAGATCGGCCCTCAGGCGGTTACCGGGACGGCCTTCGGCACCATCGAGTTCGAGGATTGGGATCTCGAGCTCCCCGTCAACCCGGGCACGCTCAGCAACGAGGTGTCGATCGCCTCGGCTGCCCTGAGCCCCGCCAATTCGGCAGACGCGCCCGAGCAGATAACCCTTAGCGCGCCCGTTCTCACGGTGCGCGTGTGGCACGGCGCCGCCAGCTACGAGTTGGCGGCGGCCGACGACAGGGTCGAGCACGTGCTGGAAGCGACGAACTCGATCACCCTCAGCCGCGGCATCTGTGCGCTGAGCGGCAGCTGCAGCTACTCGTACGACGGTGAGGCGCTGGCGTTCGGGACGATAAAGTTCTCAGGCGCCCCGCTCGGCAACCTGCTGTCGATCGCGACGCAGGCGCCGACCCCCAACCTCGGCAGCGTCGAGCTTTCCGTTCAAGGCGAGCCCGACGGGTTGGCCGGCAAGACACTCACCGTCAAGCTCGCCGCGCTGGAAGGCTCGGTCGGCTTCTAACCTCTCCTGAATGCCTATGCGGTGCGCGGTGCTCGCACATCGCTGAGGCAGTCGTACGAACCGGCCAGGCTCGAGACACGAGCCTGGCCGTTCAGGCGAACCTCACTCCACGGCATGGTGGGCGTAGATGCCGAAGGTGTTGGGTCCGACGTGGCTGCCGATGACCGCGCCGAGCTCGTGTATGCCGTTGAGCGTGTAACTCACGCCGGCGGCCTCGAGCGCGCGGCGCAACCCCTCGGCCGCCTCGACGTCTTGTATGTGGACGAGGTTGGCGATCACGGGCACGCTCGCGGCGTCGACGTAGGCCTTGAAGCGGGCGACCATCTCCTGTTGCGCCTTCTTCATGCCGCGAGCCCGGCTCAACGGCTCGATCTTGCCGTCTTCCAACGTCAGTATCGGCTTGATGTTGAGCAGGCTGCCGAGCATGGCGCTCGCCTTGCCGATGCGGCCGCCCTTCTGCAGGTACTCCATGGTGCCGACCGTGAACAGCAGGAGGTTGGTGTCCCTTATCCGCTCGAGGGCGGGGACGATCTCGTCGAGATCGGCGCCGCGATCCCGCAGCGCCGCCGCCACGCGCGCCATCTCGCCGTGGCCGAGGCTGGCGGCGCGGCTGTCGAAGACCTTGACCTGTGCCTTCGCATCCTCGGCGGCGATGACGGCCGATTGATACGTGCCCGAGAGTTCAGCGGTGAGCGTGATGACCAGTATCTGCTCGGCGCCCGCCGCCGTCACGCGGTCGAAGACTTCCGCGAAGTCC
>DASROV010000067.1:0-10800 GCA_035646755.1 Trueperaceae bacterium
GCCGTGGCCGACGCCGCCAACTCGTCGAGCATGACGGCAGTAAGTTGGTCGGGGGCGGCAAGGTCCTGCGCGCTGTAAAGCGGCGCGCCGCTCTGGAACGACGTCATGACGAGGCCGCGGCCGATGAGTCGGCGGAGGAGCTCCGGCTCGCCTTCGACACTGAGTTCCGTGGTCAACTCCACGCGCTGTTCCTCGCCGCCGTCGGCCTCGACCACCACCAGATAGGCGCCGCTGGCGAGGTCGGCCGGGAGCGTGAGCTCAAGGGCGTCCACCACGTAACCGACCGCTCCCGCAGGGATCTCCAGGTCGACGGTCGCCTCAGCCAGTGGCGCGGCGTCGTCCGGCTTAGTGTCCGCCGGCCGCAGCGAGGCGGTAACGGTTACGCGCGTCGGCAGCTGGTCACCCGGCGTGGTCAGCTCGAACGACGGGTACAGCGGATCACCGGGATGGAACGGCGAGGCCGCGGGCCCACGCTGACCGAGGTTCAAGGTCAACTCGCCGCTCACCTCAAGTGGCGGCAGGGGCGCCTCGAGCACCGCAAGGCGGTCTCTTGCCTGCTGGACGAGGCTGCCTGGCTCGCCGTCGTCTGCCAGCCCCAGGTAGCGGCGGAAGGCCGAGCGAGCGTCGCTGCGCCTGCCCTCGGCTTCATAGAGCACGGCAACGGCATACTCGATTGTGGGTTCGCCGGGGAACCGGGCCCTGGCGTTCTCGAGGTCCTCTACCGCTTCGTCGTTGACTTCGGGATCCAGCCGCAGAGCGCGCTGGTAGGCCGCCATCGCCTCCTCGAGGCGGCCGGTAACGACCATTACAAGGCCGAGGTTGTAGGCCGCGACCTCTTGGCTGCCGTCGAGTGACAGGGCCGTGTTCGACGCCTCCTCGCTCAGCTCGAGCGACCCAAGCAAGTAGTATGCCCAGCCAAGGTTCGTCCAGTAGAGGCCCGACTCGGGCGCAAGTTCGATGGCGACGGCGAGCACTTCGGCCGCCGACCTGGCGTCCTCGCGGTCGAAGTAGAGGTACGAGAGGTGTTCTAGCGGGTAGGTGAGGAACGGCGAGGCGCGACTCAGCGCCACTAGCGCTTCCTCCTCCAGCTCGCTGTCGCCCGCGAGGTTGGCGAGGATCGAGGCGCCGAGCAGCGCGGCGCTGCCCGCCTCAGCGCCGTCGGCGACCAGCTCGGCGAGCGCCGGTCCTTCTTCGGCCGCCCCGCGTGAGAAGAGGAAGGAGGCATAGACCACCGCTCCGTAGTCGTAGCCAGCTGCGGCTTCGGCCAACGCCGTTTGAGCGCCAGCGCGATCGTTGACGCTGGCTGCGAGGGCACCATGCCAGGCGTCGGCGAGGGCGAGTCCGGTGGCGTCCTTCATCGCCGCGAAGCGTGCGGCGGCCACCACGGGATCGATCTGTGGTGAGGAGACCGAGAGGATGGCCCGGCGCGCCAGCCGGCTAGCATCGGTTACCGCAGCACCGGCAATGCTCTCCGCTTCGCCCTCGTCAGCACCGCCACCGAGCAGCACCAACAGGTCGTCGCGTAGCGCTGCCGCCCGTGGCGGCGCCCCCTCGGCGGCGGCCACCGCCTCGAGCTCGGTTAGCGCGTCTTCCAGCAGACCGGCGCCGACGAGGGCGACGGCCCGTACGTAGCCGCCGTAGGCGTCATCGAAGCTGCCGGTGAGGCTCGGGGGCCGGTATGGCCCGCTCTCTCCCGGCGCGGTGTCGGGCAGCTGCCGGTCGATAATTGAGTCGATCAGCGCGCCAGCTAGCACGCTCAAGCGCTCGGGCTCGTCGGCCGGCGCCTGCAACTCGGCGGTACGCAGACCGCCCGGATGAGCGACCGCGAGCTGCAGCGTGTAGCCGCTGTCGCGCTGCTCGATACTGCCGGTCACGGCGATGTCGACACCGGTGCCGCTGCGCAGCAGGTCGGCGCCAGCGGCGCCGGTGAACGGCTGCGTGCCGACGACCCGGCTGAGGCTGATGAAGCCGCCCTCGGCGACAAGCGGCGGGATGGCGCCAGGAGCGGCTTCGGGGCCGATTACCGTGGCGCGGTCGGTGAGCGAGTTGGCGACCTCATCGGCGACGGCGACGCCGAGCAGCACGTCCTGGCTGTCGAACGGGTGCACGAGGACCGATGCGGCCGCGACGTGCGCGGCGAAGATGAGAGCAACTAGGCAGGATACGAGCCTTGCGAGAGGCGGGGTCGACCTCGAAACCATGCGTTCCTCCAGGTTGGCTACGAGGCTAGCATGCCCCCTTGGGCGCGCCGGTCAGGGGGTGGATACGTCAGGGCGCGAGAGTGGCAGCCACCTCGCGCGCCGCCAGCGCCGGCGCGTGACTTCAGTCGAGGAGCTGCTCGAACTCGGCGAGCAACCGCTTGGCCTGGTCAGCGGAGCGGGCGACCACGAGGATGGTGTTCTGGCCGGCCAGGGTGCCGACTATCTCGTCGCGATCGAGCTTGTCGAGCACGAAGGCGATGCCCGCAGCGTGCCCCTCGTCGGTGTCGATGACGATGACGTTCTCGCCCCTGTCGAGATCACGCACGAACAGCTTGAAGCGCTGCTTAAGCTCGCCCTCGACGTCCTCTTGCGCGGTCAGCGGCGTCGACCGGTAGCGGTGCTGGCCCTTGCCGGCAGGCACACGCACCAGCCGCAGCTCGGTGACGTCGCGGCTAATCGTGGCTTGCGTGACCTTGATGCCGCGCCGCGCCAACTGCTCGGCGATCTCGGCCTGGGTGGAGATGAACTCGTCCTCTACCAGCTCGGCGACGAGGCGTTGCCGGTACTCCTTGCTTGGCATAGTTATGCAGTATACCGCTGGCGTCCTCGGTACCTACGGCAGTTACTGTCGCGCGCCGGCCGGGCACGCGCGCCGGCCGGGCATGCGCCCCCCGCGGGCGCGGCAACCGAACGAGCCCGCCGACCTTGGGGCCGGCGGGCTCACTTCACAAGGCCGCTGTGAGCGCGACGCTCAGACGTCCAGGTCGTCGTCGGCTGGCGCTGCCGCGAACGTCGGCGGGGGGTCAACCCTCATCGGTTCGGCGGCGCGCCTAAGCGTGTCAACGGTCGGCAGCTCGTCGCCCCAGACGATCTCGTCGGTGAGCTCGAGCTCTCTCATCGCCAAGGTCACGGTGTTCTCGTTGTGGGGCAACAGATCGACGTCCAACACGGTCGGGATACCCGACTTGAGCTGCGCGGCACGGCGAGCAACAATCATCGACAGGCGATAACGCGAGTCGGTTAGAGCCAGCAGGGTGTCATAACCTTCTTGAGCCACATCGGCCTCCTCGTCAAACCCGGCGATTCTACACGGCCAAGGCGGCGTGGCGGTGTATTCAGCCGCTGGTCGTGGCGCGTGCCAGTGTGAATCGCCACCGGCCATTGTGCGGTGGGCCGCCGGGAGCGCGAGCCGCTCGGGGCTCAGTCCTCGGTGAGGAAGGTCGCGATGTCGTCGTCGTTTATGCGGCGGGCGCGCGCCCGCTCGGCGCGGATGATGCTCGTGAACACCTCGACGGCGCCGTAGAGGTCGTCGTTGACGACGACGTAGTCGAACTCGCGCATGGCCCTTATCTCCTCGCGTGCACGCGTCAGGCGCTTCTGGATCTTCTCCTCGGAGTCGGTGCCGCGGCCCCGTAGCCGCCGTTCGAGTTCGCTCAGCGTCGGCGGGGCGATGAACACCATCACAGCTTCGTCCATGCGCTTCTTGATCTGGCGTGCGCCGACAAGCTCGAGCTCGAGCAGCACGTCGCGGCCCGAGGCCAACGCGTCTTCGACCGGCGTCGCCGGGGTGCCGTAGTAGTCGCCGACGTAGTCGGCGTACTCCAACAGGCCACCGGTTGCGATCATCCCCTCGAACTCCTCGTGGGCGATGAAGTAGTACTGCGAGCCGTGCACCTCACCGGACCGCTTCTCGCGCGTGGTGGCCGACACCGAGAACAGGATGTCGCCGAGTTGGGGTATCGCCACGCGCCTTATCGAGTCCTTGCCGACCCCCGACGCTCCGGTCATCACGAACAGGATCCCCCGACGTAGATTTGAGCGCTCCGGCGTGCTCGGTTCTTCTGGCTCCGTCACTTAGGTGTGGGTTCCTCCCGCGCATGTTCGGGCTTCAGCCCCGTCGGGGTTGGACTCTAACACGCACGACGGGGACGGCTCATAACGGCCGTCTTGACGACGGGTGCTACCATCTAGTCCCGGGAAGGTGGCCGCCATGCAGCGCAAGTACATCTTCGTCACGGGAGGGGTAGTTTCCAGCCTCGGCAAGGGGATCTCCACCGCGAGCATCGGCGCGTTGCTGCGCGCCAGGGGGTTCTCGGTAACCGCCGTCAAGATCGACCCATACATCAACGTCGACGCCGGGACCATGCGGCCGTACGAGCACGGCGAGGTGTTCGTCACCACCGACGGCGCCGAGACCGACCTCGACATCGGCACCTACGAGCGCTTCCTTGACGTCGACCTGGCGCGGGCGAACAACGTCACCACCGGCCAGGTGTACCAGAGCGTCATCGACAAGGAGCGCAGGGGCGCCTACCTCTCACAGACGGTGCAGGTCATCCCGCACGTGACCGACGAGATCAAGAGCCGCATCACGGCCGCGGGCGAGGCTACCGACGCCGAGATAGTGCTCGTCGAGGTCGGCGGCACTGTCGGCGACATCGAGTCTCTGCCGTTCCTCGAGGCCATCCGTCAGGTCCGCTTCGAGGTTGGCCGTGAGAACACGCTTTACCTGCATGTCACGTTGGTGCCGTACCTCGGCGCGAGCGAGGAGTTCAAGACCAAACCGACGCAACACTCGGTAGCGACCCTGCGCGGCGTCGGCATCCAGCCCGATGGCCTCATCCTGCGCTCCAAGTCGCCACTGCCGGCCGAGAGCCGCAAGAAGATCGCGCTGTTCTCCAACGTCGAGGTCGCCGCGGTCTTCAACGCCTACGACGCCGACGTCGTCTACGCCGTTCCCGAGATCCTCGAGCAGCAAGGCATCGGCCGCTACGTCGAGAAGATGCTCGGGCTCGAGCACGTCACGCCCGAGTTGCGCGTCTGGCAGGAGGCGGTAAGGGTGCTGAGGCGCCCGGAGCGCGTGGTGCGCATCGCCATAGTCGGCAAGTACGTCGCGATGCCCGACGCCTACTTGAGCTTGATGGAGGCCCTGAAGCACGCCGGCATCGCCAACCGGGCTCTAGTCGACATCCACTGGATAAACGCCGAGGACCTGGTCAACTCCGGGCACGAAGATCTGCTCGATTACGACGGCATCCTGGTGCCGGGCGGCTTCGGTGTAAGGGGCATCGAGGGCAAGGTCACCGCGGCCCGCACGGCCCGCGAGCACGGCGTGCCGTACCTCGGCATCTGTCTTGGCATGCAGGTCGCGGTCATCGAGTTCGCCCGCGCCGTTGCGGGCCTCGAAGGCGCCAACTCGACGGAGTTCGACCCCTACACTCCGCACCCCGTCATCGACCTGATGCCAGAGCAGCTCGAGGTCGAAGACCTCGGCGGCACCATGAGGCTGGGTAGTTGGCCCATGCGGGTGCTGCCGGGCACGCTGTTGGAGCGCCTCTACCGGCCTCCGGCCAGCGCCGAGCACACCGTCAACGAGCGTCACCGTCACCGCTACGAGGTGAACCCCGACTACGTCGAACGGCTGAAGGCCGCCGGCCTGCGCGTGTCGGGCGTCACCCCCGGCATGCGGGGGCGCGGCGAGGGTCTGGTAGAGGCAGTCGAACTCGACGCCCACCCCTTCTACCTCGGCCTGCAGTCGCACCCTGAGTTCATGTCGCGGCTGATGCGCCCTAGCCCGCCCTTCACCGGGTTCATCGAAGCCGGGGTGGCTCGCTCGGAGAGTGAAGCGAGGGCTGCCAGCCTGGCATGACCGAGGGCCCACCGTTGGTGATCGGCATAGCCGGCGGCACGGGCAGCGGCAAGTCGACCATCGCCGACGCGATGGTGGCGGCCGCTCCGCCCGGCCTGGTGAACGTGCTTCCGCAGGACGTCTACTACAAGTGCAGTGACGATCCGGTGTTCCATAGCGGCGAGCTCGTGAACTACGACGAGCCCCTGGCGTTCGACACGCCGCTGCTCGTCGCCCAGGTAGACGCGTTGATCGCCGGTCGATCCATCGCCCGGCCGGTGTACGACTTCGAGGCGTCCGACCGCTCCGCCACAACCATCAACGTCGGGCCGGCGCCAGTGCTGGTGATCGAAGGGATCCTGGTTTTGCACGAAAGCGAGTTACGAAGTCGCCTCGGGCTGAAGGTGTTCGTCGACGCCCCGCCAGACGAGAGGTTCATCCGCCGGCTGGAACGCGACGTGAGCGAGCGGGGCCGCAGCGCCAGGAACGTCATCGACCAGTACCGCAGCACGGTCAAGCCGATGCACGACCTGTACGTCGAGCCGACCAAGCAGCACGCCGATCTCATCGTGCCCGAGGGCGGTAACAACCTTGTGGCCATCGCAGTGCTCGCGAACCACGTGCGGGCCTTCGTCGCCGAGCGGAGACCCTGATGCGAAAGCCGCTAGAGCGCGTGGCTCTTGTGGTGATGCTGCTCGCGCTCATCCCTGCAGCGGTCCTGGCCGTGCGGCGAGTGCGGGCCGAAGGCAGCCACGTCGCGGTGGCCATGGTGATGGACGAGCAGGCGCTCGCCGATCAGGCCGCGCTCGTCGGGCTCACCAGCTTGGAGTTGGCGCAGCGCTACCAGCGCTCCGGCCTGAGCGGCGTCGCGCTCTACGAGGACAACATCGAGTCGCTTGTGGCCAAGGGCTACGCCGTGGCGATGCTCGGCAGCGAGTTGCGGGCTCAAGCTCTCGCCCGCGGTGAGCCGGCTCCGCCCGTCCCCGACGACTCGACCTTGGTGAGCGCCCTTGTGCCTGGCGCCCTCGACCGCCTCATCGAGAAGAACGTGCCGAGCGCACGCGCCTTCGAGTACCTCGACAGAACCTGGTACGTCTGGCCGGGCGATGTGCGCACCACGCTGCCGGCCGGTCCTGACGCGGCCGAACTGGCACGCTGGTCGGCCGCCGGCTTCGACATCGCCTACCGCCCGCGCAACGCGCCATACCTCCTGTTAGAACCCGGAGCCGACTTCCCTAGCGAGGCGTCGTACCTCATCTACGCCGGCACGCAGGTAGGCGGCCATCCGTTCGCGAGCGCCGACGAGGATACGAGCCGCCTCGACGCCCTGGTCGAGCGCTCGCAAGGCTACCTGACGGCGATCATCGAGGGCACGCCCCAGGACGGCCTTAACCGCATCAGCTCGCGGGTGCCGACCGTGAGGCTGCTCAGTTTCAACCAGGATTACGTCGACAGGCGCCTGAGGCCGGCCGAACTCGTCGACAAGTACCTCCTGGCCGTCACCGAGCGCAACGTGCGCCTGCTCTACCTGCGGCCCTACACCACTACCGAGCTCGGCGACCCCATAGCCAACACCGAGCGGATGATCGCCTCGTTGAGCGCCGCGCTGGCCAGCCAGGGCTACGTCGTCGAGAGGCTCGCGACGCTCGACACGCAGTACATGACCTCAGCGCCCTTACGCCTCGGGGCCGCGCTCGGTGTCCTGGCCGGTCTGGTGCTGCTCGCGCTTGGCATCCCCGCCCCGTGGGGCACGCTGGCGGCCGTAATGCTTGCCATGCTGGCCGTGGCGGCGGCGGGGCCGTCATGGGACGCCGTCGCGCTGCTGGCGGCGCTCACCTTCCCCGTCCTCGGCTACCTGCGCTTCAACCGGCGCGTGAGCGACATCGTGGTCGTCACCGCGCTAAGCCTCGCCGGCGCGTTGTTCCTCGTCGGGGTCGGCAGCGAGCGCGACACGTTGTTGGCCATCCGGCCGTTCGCCGGCGTGGGCGCGACGCTCGTCGTCCCGCCCGTTGTCTTCCTGGCGGCCGTCGCGCTGAGGCGCCGCAACCTGGCGTCGTGGCTGAAGCTCGGCTGGCACGCCGAGATCCGCTTCTGGCACGCGGCCGTCGCCGGGCTTGCCGCGATGGCCGTCGGGGTCGTGTTGCTTAGGCGCGGCAACGACCCGGTGATCGGCGTGAGCCAGCTGGAACTCGGCCTAAGGCAGCTCCTCGGCGAGTACTTCGCCAGGCCGCGCTTCAAGGAGCTTATCGGCCACCCGCTGGCGGTGCTCGGCCTCGGCATGCGCGCCTGGCCCGGCTGGCTACGCGCGCTGCTGCTAACCGGCGGAGTGATCGCTCAGGCCAGCGTGCTCAACTCCTTCAGCCATTACCACACGCCGCTGTCGATCTCGCTCGAGCGGACCGTGGCGGCGCTGATCATCGGCGTCGTCGTCGGCTTGTTGTTGCTTGTCGTGGCGAGGTGGCTTACCCGCTGGCTCGGACGTTGGCTGGCGTCGGCACCTGACCCGGGCGTGGCGGCCGCGACTGCCGGGCCCGGCCCCGGCCCCGACCCGTTCACCGCGGGCGTAAGCACTATCATCCCTCCTGCAAGCGACGAACCTACCGACGCTTGAGCGAGCCTGAGCCACGATGCGCGTACTGCTGAGCGGCTACTACGGCTTCGGGAACCTCGGCGACGAGGCCATTCTCGCTGGCCTGGCCGCCGCCCTGAAGAGCCGCGGCCATGTGCCCGTGGTGCTCTCCGGCGACCCCGCGGCGACCGAGCGCCTCCACGGCGTCAGGGCGCGGCCCCGAATCACGGGCCTGCCCCGCGCGCTGGCCTCGGTCGACGCGGTAGTTTCCGGCGGTGGGGGGCTGCTGCAGGACCGAACCAGCGCGCGGAGCCTCGCCTACTACCTGTGGGTCCTGCGGCTGGCGCGGTGGTCGGGCCGCCGCGTCGCCGTCTACGGCCAGTCGCTTGGGCCGCTTAGTGACGGCGGCAAGGCCAAGCTGGCCCGCGAGCTGCGCGGCGTGCCGCTGTTCGTGCGCGACCGGGCCTCGCTTGCTCTCGCCGCCGAACTCGGCCTCGAGGCGAGCCTGGTAGGCGACGCAGCGCTGCTGCTGGGCGCCGGCAGCAAGGCACCGCCGGCGAACGCTGGCGCCTCCAGCGGCCCGGTCGTGCTGGTGCCGCGCGGCGGCTTTGAGGGCTACAACGACGCGCTCACGCGCCTGGCCAGTGCGCTTGCCGAGGCGGGTCGTCGTGTCGCTGTAATGGCCTTGCATCCGATCGAGGACCTGCCACCGGCAAGGCGCCTCCTTGCGGCGGCTCCCGCTGGCGAGTGGCTCGAGCCCTCGACGCCGGCGGCGGCGCTCGAATTGCTCAAGAGCGCGCGCTACGTCGTGTCTGCCCGTCTCCACGGCTGCATTCTGGCCGCCGTCGCCGGCGTCGGTTTTGCCGGACTGGTGTACGACCCGAAGGTCGCGGGCTTCCTCACGCAGGCCGGGGCGCCGCTGTTCGAGGAGCCGGTCGACGACCTCGATCTCCTCGGGGTCGCGCTCGCCGCGCGGCCGCCCGACACCGCCGCCATCGCCGCCCTGAGCGGGGCCGCTCGTCGGGGCATCGACGAGCTGGTCGCGGCGCTCGGCGCCAAGCCGGCCTGACCACGCTGCGCGCGGGCACTTCACGCGCGGGCACTTCACGCGCGGGCACTTCCGCGCGTCGGCACTTCCGCACGCGGGCACTTCCGCGCGCCGCGGCCTGCGGTAGGCTTGACGCCGTGAAGGCACGGATGGTGTCGACGACCAGCGGCAGACGAGGCAGCTCGTGGGTCCTGCCCGCGCTGCTCGTGGCGATTATGGCCGTCGCGCCAGCGGCCCTCGCTCAGCGTGACGCCTTCGATCAGATGAGCGCCCTCCTCGAGAAGGGCTACTACAACTCCGCGGCACGCCTCAACGGTCCAGAACTGGTCGACAACTTCCCCGACGACCCCGACGCGCACTACCTCTTCGCCAGGGCGCTTTACCTCACCGGTGATTTAGAGGGCGCCAAGGGGGAGCTGACGCTGGCTATAGATCTCGCAGGTGAAGAGGGGCCGGCGTACGCCCACCTCGGCGCGCTGCTGCAGGCCGCGAACGGCGATCCGGCCGGGGCGCTGAGGGCTTTGGAGAACGCGTTCCTGCGCACCCGCGACTACCGCTACGCCATGGATTGGGGTCGAGTCGCCTGGCAGGCGGCCGCCTACGATGAGGCGATCGCGGCCTTCGCGGCTGCGTCTCAGACCGAACAAGGGTCGCGTGAGCTGTGGCCGCTGCTCGACATGGGCCGAGTGCTGATGCTCGAGGGCCGGCTCAACGAAGCGATAGCGGCGTTCAATGCCGCTATCGACGTCTTCGAGCGGATCGACCGCGGTGAGGTGGGGCCAGGGAGCCCGGCCTACGTCGAGGCGTACTATCGCCTCGGCGAGGCCCACGAGGCGCTCGGTGAGCTCGAACAGGCCGAGACGCATTATCGGGCCGCGCGCACGGCCGACCCTAACTACGCCCCGGCGATAGCCGCGCTCGACCGCATCTCGCGCAGCTTCGAATGAACGGCCTCGGTCCCTGGCGTGGTGACGCCTCCTCGCCGCCTACTCGACCGCCTCGATGGCGTAAGTGACCTGCACCGTAACGGTAATCGCCAGCTGTCCGGTCGCGACCGAAGACCCTACCGAATCCATAACCGCCGCCTGCCGGTAAGCGGCGTAAGGCATGGCGTCGAGCTCGCTTATCGAGATGGGCGCACCGAGGCTAACGCCCGCCGCCTCGGCCAGGCCCGACGCTCGCTGTCGGGCGTCGGCCAGCGCCATGCGCCTCGCCTCCGCCGCCAGCGCGCCGGGGTCGGAGAGCGTGAACACGATGCCACCGACCTCGTTAGCGCCCGCCTCCACTACAGCGGCCAGCACCTCACCAACCGACAGCGACGGCAACACGACTGCCACGCGGTTCCAGGTGAGGC
>DASROV010000068.1:0-10339 GCA_035646755.1 Trueperaceae bacterium
ACGCTGGTGCTGGTAACCGCCGCCATGAGCGACGCCACCTCGCCGATGCCGTTCCTGCCGCTCACCGTCGAGTACGAAGAGCGTCACTACGCCATCGGCAAGATCCCCGGCTCGTTCATGCGCCGCGAGGGTCGACCGGGCACCCAGGCGACGCTCAACGCCCGCCTCATCGACCGTCAGATCCGGCCGCTGTTCCCCAAGCAACTTCGCAACGAGATCCAGGTCCTGGTAACGGTGCTATCGGCCGATCAGGAGAACGACCCGGCGCCCCTCGCGGCTATCGGCGCCTCGGCGGCGTTGGCGATCTCCGACGTGCCGTGGAACGGTCCCGTCGCCTGCTGCACTGTCGGTTACCAGGACGGCCACTACGTGGCCAACCCGAGCATGAAGGCGCTCCACGAGGGCGAGTCGCAGCTCGAGCTCACCGTCGCCGCCAGCGACGAGGCGGTGCTGATGGTCGAGGCCGCCGCCAAGGAGCTACCTGAGGACGTGATGGTCGGCGCCATCGAGTTCGCGCAGCAGCAGCTCGAGCCGGTAGTCGACCTGCTCAAGCGCATGCGGCAGGAGATAGGCCTCGAGAAGCGAGAGTTCGCGCAGGCCGCCGAGCTCGACGAGACGCTCATCGCCGAGGTCGCCTCATTGGCGCGTGACGCCGGGCTGCGCGACGCCTTTCTCACCCAGGGCAAGCACGAGCGCGACAAGGCGATAAAGTCGCTGCGCGACGGCATCATCGAGCGCCGTGTCGGTGACCTCGAGGCCGAAGGCGCGGCTGAACTCGTCGCACAAGTCAAGGCCGCCTTCGACAAAGCCGAGAAGAGCGAGATGAGGCGCCTGGTAATCGAGGAGAACCTCCGCACCGACGGCCGTAGCCCCGACAAGGTCCGACCGATCTGGATCGAGACCGGCGTGCTGCCACGTGCCCACGGTTCGGCCGTGTTCACGCGCGGCGAGACGCAGGTGCTCGGCGTCACCACCCTCGGCACCGGCCGCAGCAACCGCCTGGTCGACGACCTCGGCCTCGACGACACCGAAGAGTTCATGCTGCACTACAACTTCCCGCCGTTCTCGACCGGTGAGGTCAAGCGCCTGCGCGGCACCACGCGCCGCGAGCTCGGCCACGGCAACCTGGCCCGGCGCGCGCTTGTCGACATGCTCCCGTCCCAGGAGCAGTTCCCGTACGTGATCCGCATCGTGGCCGAGACGCTGGAATCGAACGGCTCCTCGTCTATGGCCTCGGTCTGCGCCGGCTCGCTTTCGCTTATGGACGCCGGCGTGCCCATCCGCGCGCCCGTCGCCGGGATCGCCATGGGTCTCGTCATGGAAGGCAGCGAATACCGCATCCTCACCGACATCCTCGGCTCCGAGGACGCGCTCGGGGACATGGACTTCAAGGTGACAGGCACCAGCGACGGCGTCACCGCTCTGCAGATGGACATCAAGATCGCGGGTATCACGCCGGCGATAATGCGCGAGGCGCTGGCTCAGGCCCGCGAGGGTCGCCTCCACATCCTCGGCAAGATGCACGAGGCGCTCCCCGCCCCACGCAGCGAGATCAACGTCAATGCCCCTCGCATCCTGCAGGTCAAGATCCCGACCGACAAGATCGGCACGATAATCGGACCGGGGGGTAAGCAGATCCGCGAGCTCGAGGCCATGGGTGCCACCGTCGAGGTCGGCGAAGACGGCACCGTGCGCATCTACTCGGAAGACTCCGACGCCGCCAAGGCTGTGAAGGCGCAGATCGAGGCGCTCACGGCCAGCGCCGAGGTCGGCAAGGAGTACGACGGCACGGTGGCCAAGGTCACCGACTTCGGTGCCTTCGTCAACCTCTTCCCCGGCACCGACGGCCTGTTGCACATCAGCCAGATCGCCGAGGAGCGCGTCGAGCGCGTCGAGGACTTCCTCAAGGAAGGCGACAAGCTGCGCGTGAAGGTCAACACCATCGACGACCGCGGCAAGATCGACCTGGTGCGGCCCGAGCTCGAAGGTAAGGTCGCTCCGCGTGCCCCGCGTGCAAGTGGCGGGGGCGGCGGCCGGGGCGGCCGCGGTGGCGGCTTCCGCGGCGGTGACCGTGATCGTGGCGGCGACCGCGGCGGCGACCGGGGCGGCCGCGGTGGCGATCGACCGCGCCGGTCAGAGAGCTGAGCCCTGGAGGCCGACTCGACCTAAGAAGCTAACTTCATTGGGGCGGCGGCGCACCTTATATCCCGCGCCGCCGCCGAAGACCGCAACAATATCTTGCGAGCGCCGAGCTGCACCGACCGCTGCACACGTCAAGGCCGCACCACAACGCGGCCCATGTCGCGCAGCTATACCGAAGGTGACGGCCGGCAGGTATGACCAGATCATGTTCGCCCGGCATTTCCGCGCGCATGGCGACGGCAACGTGGACACTTGACCACAACCGCGACCGAGCGCAAGGGGCCGGCCTAGGAGAGAGATGGCAAAAGAAGAACGTAAGTTACGGATGATCCCCCTTGGGGGCATGGGCGAGATCGGCAAGAACATGTTCGCCTTCGAATACGACGACGAGATCCTGCTGGTCGACGGCGGCTTGGCTTTTCCTGACGCCGACATGCTTGGCGTCGACATCCTGGTGCCGAAGATCGACTGGGTGGTCGAGAACGCTCACAAGATCAAGGGCTGGGTGCTCACGCACGGGCACGAAGACCACATCGGCGGCCTTCCTTACATGCTCAAGCTGCTACCGAAGATCCCGATGTACGGCGCCAAGCTCACCCTCGGCCTGCTGCGCGGCAAGTTCGAGGAGTTCAGGCTCAAGGAGTCTGACGTCGATCTCCATGAGATCACCACCGACGACCGCATCAAGATCAGTCGCAACTTCACCGTCGACTTCTTCCAGATGACCCACTCGATCCCCGACAACTCGGGGCTCGTCATCCACACGCCCATCGGCCGCGTGGTGCACTCGGGCGACTTCAAGCTCGACTACAACCCCGCCGACGGCCGCACCAGCCACCTCCACAAGCTGGCGCAGGCGGGCCAAGAGGGCGTGCTACTACTGATCTCCGACAGCACCAACGCCGAGCGCCCCGGCTACACCCCCAGCGAGCGCGACGTCATGAACGCCGTGGACGACATCGTCGCCCGCGCCAAGGGCCGCGTCATCGTGACGACGTTCTCGAGCCACATTCACCGCCTGCAGAACTTCGTGCGCGTCGCCGAGAAGCACGACCGCCGCGTGGTCATGGAGGGACGCTCCATGATCAAGAACACCTCCATCGCACAGGACCTCGGCTACCTCAAGGCCAAGGACCCGTTCGTCTCGAGCGACGACCTCGGCGACATGCAGAACGACAAGATCCTGTTCCTCTGCACGGGCTCGCAAGGCCAGCCCATGGCCGCGCTCTCGCGCCTGGCCGCCGGCACCCACCGCAAGATCCGCCTGCAGAAGGGCGACACGGTCATCCTCTCCTCCAACCCCATTCCCGGCAACGAGGAGGCGGTCGGCCGCGTCATCAACCAGCTCTACGCGCGCGACGTCAACGTCTTATACCCACCCACCTACAAGGTGCACGCCTCGGGCCACGCCAGCCAGGAGGAGCTCAAACTCATCCTCGACCTCACCAGGCCGAAGTTCTTCGTGCCGTGGCACGGCGAGATGCGGCACCAGGTCAACCACCTGCGCCTCGCCCAATCGATGGCCCACCCACCGACCAAGAGCATGATCGTGGCCAACGGAGACGTCGTCGAGATCACCCGCGACGACATCAAGGTCGCCGGCCAGGTCGAGGCGGGCATCATCCTCATCGACAACATGGGTAAGACCGGCGACGAGGTCACCGAGCCGATAATCCGCGACCGTCAGGCGCTGTCGGCCGACGGCGTCGTGGTGATCATGGCTTTGGCGAGCAAGTCGCCGACCATCGAGGTGATCACCCGCGGCGTCGTCCAGGGCAACAACGGAATGGTCAAGGAGATCGAGCGAATCGCGCTGGAGAGCCTGCAACGTGGGGTGCGCGAGAAGCGGTCGCTTAGCGACATCCGTGACGACATCTTCTACCCCGTGCGGCGCTACCTAAGGAAGCAGACCGGCCGCAACCCGCTCATCGTGCCGACCGTCATCGAGAGCTGAGCCCAAGCTCACTCCTCGGTAGGACTGACCGCCGCCCGGGCCGTGCCTGCGGCGGCGGTCGTCTTGGTCCACTCCAATAGCTGGCGCAGCGCAGCGGCCAGCGTCTCGCGCCCCTGGCTCGGCAGGTCGGCGTCGATGAGCAGTGCGTTGCTCACCCGGCGCATGGCGTCGAAGCCTGGTGCCGGCACGTGATCGCCAACCTCGAAAAGCGCGATGGCGCGGTCTAGCGGCACTTCGTAGACGGTATCCACCTCTTGCGGGTCGAGGAGGTACTCGGTGAGCGGCCGCTCGTCGCGCACGACGTAGACGTCCTGGAACTCGCGGTCGACTACGGCCGGCGCCTGGTTCGGGTAACGCCGCTCCGAGCGGACGGTCATGAGAAAGTCGAGCTGGCCGGGCCGTAGTGTCAGACCAAGCTCCTCCTCCGCCTCTCGCAGGCCGTCAAGGATCGTCTCGCCGCTGCGCAAGTGTCCTCCCACGCTGACGTCGAGCTTGCCCGGTTCGATCTCTTTCCGCCTGTCGCGACGCTGGATGAGCACCGAGTCGTGCTCGCGGACCACCCAGATGTGGATGGCGCGGTGCCAGTCACCGTCACGGTGGACTTGGCCACGAGCCTTCACCGCGCCGCTGGGCAGGCCAGCATCGTCGAGGATGTCGAGGAGTTCCGCGTTGGGGTCGCTGGCCACGGCGCGATGATAAACCGCGTCGCTCGCCTCACGGCGCCGCTCCGGTCAGCACCGGCGACCGGGCGCTTCAGGTCAGGCGGTGAGCAGCCCCACCTCAGACGGTGAGCAGTCCCACGGCGGCGCCAACCACGCCTACGGTAAGGCTGGCGACGCCCAGCCACACCAACGCGATGAGACCGTTGGGCTTGGTCGGGTCCCGGCCTATGACGGACAGGAAGAAGCCCGCCGGCATGAGGATCGCCGCCAGCAGCACGCCGCTCGAGAGCTGGGCGGGCAGCCCGCCGACACCGGCCAGGTCGACGAAGAGCCCCACGACCAGGCCGAGGATGACGAGCACGCCGGCATGCGCGTGCCCGGCCCTGAAGAACGACTTCTGCAGTGCGTTGGTGGGGAACTTACCGCTCACGACGCGGAGCAGGAAGGTGCCGCCGTAGGCGATGGCCACGACCGTGAGCAACACGATACCGGCCTCTCGGGCGGTGGCTGCGGCTATCAATTGAGTTGCGTTCTCCATACCGTTCTCCCTCTGCAAGCGGTCATCTTGTCGCTGGCAAGATAACGGTCACGAGGTAATCTTGTCAATGGTAAGATGCTGTCGCATGAGCTACCACCATGGGCGACTTCGCGAAGAGCTATTGGCCGCAGCCGCCTCGACGGTGGCTGCTAAGGGCAGCGCCGACCTCAACCTCCGCCAGTTGGCCCGGGAAATCGGTGTCTCCCACGCGGCTCCCCGCCACCACTTCGGCGACAAGCGCGGCGTCCTCACCGCCCTCGCCGCCGAGGGATATCGGCTACTTACTGCTCAGGTCGCCGACGCAAGTGACTTCCTCGAAGCGGGTGTGGCCTACGTGCAGTTCGCCATCGAGCATCCCGGGCACTTCCCGGTCATGTTCCGGCCCGGCCTCGTCGACGAAAACGATCCGGACCTCGTCGCCGCCAGTGAGGCGCTACGCGCCACGCTCATCGCCGGCGCCGCGACCCTGCCGCGCGGGTCAGGCAGCGGCGCCGGCCATTCATGGCGCGACGAGCTACCCCCCATGGCCCTGGCGGCCTGGAGCGCCGCGCACGGCTTCGCGACGCTGGCCATCAACGACAACTTCGCCGTCGACGACGAAGCCCGTCGCGGCGAGTCCCTCACCGCACTAGCGCGCGAGACGCTGCGCCTGCTGGGCGGGCCGTGATAAGCTAATCACTCGGTCACCGCTCTTCTGCGGCCGGCCAACACGGGATCGGGGTGTAGCGCAGCCTGGTAGCGCACTTGACTGGGGGTCAAGTGGTCGCAGGTTCAAATCCTGTCACCCCGACCATGTGATCTCTCAGGAGATGGGAAACTCCCGAACCTACGATGGTTCGGGTTTTTCCTTTGCTGGCGGTGGGCCTGGGGGTCTGCCGGTGCCTTGGTAGCCGCGGCTCGGATCGAGGGTGCGCCGCCAGGTAGTCCTTAAACGTCTGTTGGAAGAAGCCAACGCTGGGCTTCCACTGCGTCCTCGTCCAGCAAGAGCTGATCTTCCCCGCCGCCGCAACGAAGCCAAGCGCCACGGCGTACCCGCTCGACGAGCGCGCGCCTCTTCCAACTACTGAAGCCGAATTCTTGGGTTCAGGTAGGCGTAGAGCAGGTCGGCAGCCAGGTTTGACAGCGCGAAAGCAAGCACGGCGACCATGGTGATGGCCTGCAGGAGTGGCAGGTCGCGGCGGTCGATGGCGAAGGTGAGCAGGCTACCGAGTCCCGGGTAGTTGAAGACGTTCTCGACGACGATCAGACCGCTGATCAGCCAGCCGAAGCTGATCGCGACCACAGTGATGGTGGGCAGCAGCGCGTTTCCCAGCACATGGCGGTAGATCACCTGACGGCGCGATATTCCCTTGAGAATCGCGGTCCTCACGTAGGACTTGTTAAGCTCCTCCACCACGGTGGCGCGGGTGAGGCGAGCTATGTAGGCAAGAATCACCAGCGTGGCTGTGAGCGCGGGCAGTATCAGCATCCGCAGCGCCTCGAGGAAACCGGCTTCCGGCCTGATCGAAGAGTTGGCGGGGAACAGCTTGAGTTCGAAGGCCAGCAGCTGAATGAGCACCAGACCGGTAACGAATTCGGGCAAGCCTACGACCGCGAGGGAACCCACGCTGATCAGGTTGTCGAGCGGCCTGTTTTCGTTGAGCGCAGCGATCACGCCCAGGAAGACGGCCAGTGGAACGGCGATCGACAGGGTGAGCGCGGCCAGCATCAGCGAGTTGCCCAAGCGCTCCAGTACCAGGGGCCGGATCGCCTGGCCGCTCGAGAACGACGTTCCCCAGTCGCCGCTGAGGAAGCTGGACAGCCAGCCGAGGTACTGCAACGGCAGCGGCTGGTCGAGCCCCAGTTCGACCCTCACCCGCTCGAGCGCCGCGGCACTGGCCTCGCGGCCCAGCATGATGCGGGCCACATCGCCAGGCAGGAACTGGGTGAGCACGAAGATGACCAGCGACGTTAGCAGCAGCGTGAGCAACAGGAATCCAAGCCGCCTGAGGATGTATCTAGCCACCTGACCCGTCCCCTTGACCGGTGCTCTCCCCACTCTTGCTCCAGGCCGGCTCCTGAGCCCGCTCCAACTGCTCGATCGGGATGTGACAGTAGATCTCCGTTTGCCGCCGGGCCCCACCTGCCAGGGGGGCTCCTCAGTCCGGCACACCTCCCCTAGGAACCTGGGACAGCGGGCGTGAAACGGACAACCACCGGCAACGGTTGGTTCGCTGCCGTTGTCACCATGAAGCCGAATCGGTTCACGCCGGAGCCGTGGATCGGGACGCGGAATCGCCGAGAGCAGCACCTTGGTATAGGGGTGGAACGGCGGCTCAAGAACTGCGGCCTTGGGCCCGCTTTCCATCAGGCGACCGTGATGGATAGCCGCTATCTCATCTGCCAGGTAGCTGACCACGGGTGCAGGACGGTGCGAGAGGGGACGCTGCGGAAACATGCTCCGGTACTAGCACGCGAAGGAGCGCCGACCCGCTACCCGTCAATGATTTGACCGAATGTCCAGCCGGCCGGAGTGATTCTGTAGGCAAGCGGACAGTAACGAGGCGAGGGCTCGTACCGGCGACTCACAGAAAGGAGGAAATCACGGAATGCGTAGATTCTCGCTGTTGATGCTCGTTTCCCTCCTGTCGCTCGCGAGCGCACAGCCCGAGCGGATCATGCGTGAACTCGGGCTGGACTTGGAGATAGCCACCATTCCGTTCGAGGAGATATTGAGCGGCGGGCCTCCACCCCAGGGGATACCGGCGCTCGGCTTCGGGGGACTCTCCGGAGTAGTAGGCTCGACACCGGCACCTGAGTTCATCGCGCAGGAGGAGGCCGCTTCCTGGCTGCGTCCCAACGAACCGATTATCGTCGTTTCCCTGGGCGGCGAGACCAAAGCGTACCCGCTTCAGATTCTCACTTGGCACGAAATCGCCAACGACGTAGTCGGCGGGGTACCGGTGGCGGTCACCTTCTGCCCGTTGTGCAACAGCGCCCTCGCCTTCGACCGGCGCCTGCCCATAGAGGCCGAGGCCGGGGAGCCTGGCAGAAGTGAGAGCGTCACCGTCACCTTCGGCGTTTCCGGTCTGCTCTACCTGTCCAACCTGCTGATGTTCGACGACTCGACCCACACCCTCTGGTCTCAGCTCATCGGCGAGGGGGTAGTGGGCGCTCTCGCCGGGCACGAATTGACCCGCTATCCGGCCCAGATCCTCTCCTTCGAAGAGTTCCGGGCTGCCTATCCGGACGCCCTTGTGATGTCGCGTGAGACCGGGTTCAACCGATCCTACGGACGGAACCCGTACGCCGGTTACGACGACGCCGATTCTCCTCCGTTCCTCTTCCAGGGCACGGTCGACGGCCGACTCGCTCCCAAGGCCCGTGTCGTTACCATCGACGCAGAAGACCCGGTGGCTTACCCCTTCGACCAGCTGGAGACTGAGCGCGTGGTTCACGACGAGATCGACGGCTCGGAGATCGTCGTTTTCTGGACTCCGGGAACGGCGTCGGCACTCGGCGCGTCCCAGATTGCCGCCAGCAATGATGTAGGAGCAGTAGGGGTGTTCGAGCGGACGGTCAATGGACAGAAGCTGACATTCGAGTGGGATGGCGAGGCCTTCGTCGACCGGGAGACCGGGACACGCTGGAACATACTGGGTCAAGGGCTCGATGGTTCCTTGGCCGGCGAGCAACTCGAGCCTGTCATCCACAACAACACGTTGTGGTTCGCTTGGGCAGCCTTCCGGCCGGAGACCCGGATCTACCAGTAGCCGAGCACCTCACTCAGCCTCTTGTCGTGAAGACGGTCAACAGACCGCCTACCGTCAGCCAGTAGTAGACGATGTAGCTTCCCGCCAGCAGAAGCAGCGCCGCACTGACCGGGGCTATATAGCGAACGGCTTGCCGGATCCGGTTCACCAGTGCGCTCTGGAACAGTGCGATGCTTAGCGTCAGCAGCGCGATCACCAGCCCCATGCCGAGACCGTAGAGGACGATTTGTAGGGCCATCTGGGGGAGAGTTGAGAGCGTCAGCGTGCTGCCGAGCACAGCGAGGAACACCGGTAGGGTGCAGCTCAGGGAAGCGAGACCGTAGGCGAGGCCGAAAGTGAAGTAGCGCGGCGCACCTTCGCCTGCGACCCGCGAGAGCGGCGCGGATAGACGCTCTCCGAAACTGGTGTAGAGAGTTCCGCCCACGGCGAGCCAGGCGCCAACCGCGATCAGTAGCGCGCCGGTCGCCAAACCTAGCCAAGGGAAGCTGCCGGCCAGCGAACGGGCGCCCGCGGCGATAGTAATACCCACGGCTGCGAACAGCAGTATGAAGCCGACCGTGACCGCAACACTGACGAGAAGAGCGCGACGGAAGCGGCCGAACGGCGAGGTGTGCTCCTCGCTCGTATCTGCGACGAACAGAGCCAGGAATGCCGGCAGCATCGCGAAGCCGCATGGGTTGGCGGCGGAGACCATGCCGGCCCCGAACGCGAAGCCCAGGGGCAGTAGCGTTGCCAGCCGGTCGAGAAGAGCGCTGGACGAACTGGACAGCGTCTCGACGCCCACGCTAACGGCGCCGGATTGAACGCCGGTCAGGAGTCCTCCCAGCACCGCTGCGCCCGATGCGAAAGCGACCAGCGCAACGAATATGCCCACCTGTTGCGCCTGAGCTGCTCTCGCCAACGCTAATCCGTTCCGGCTACGAGGTCCTGGACCATCCTGCGGAGCTGGTCCTCCGGGAGGTAACCGGTGTGCTTCGTCAGGACCGTGCCGCTACTCGAAATGAACAGGGTTGTCGGCATGCCCCGCACCTCATAATCGCGGACCGGATCGACGCTCAAAGCGTAAGCGGTCGGGTAGTCGATCTCGTACTCCCGCAGGAACTCTCTGGCCTGGTCATGCGATCCCAGCCCGATGAACGGCCCAATGTCCACTCCCACCAGGATGAACTCCTCTCCAAGCTCATCGTGGACCCGTTGGAAGCCGGGCATCTCCTGCCGGCAGGGCGGTCCGCCCGACTTCAAGATGGTGGCGTACCAGGGCGAAGAACAGTTGGGCGGGGAAGAGCTGTAC
>DASROV010000069.1:0-4724 GCA_035646755.1 Trueperaceae bacterium
GCGTCTCCTTCGGCTACGACGACCTCGACGAGTGGCGCGACGTCGCGCTTGGCAAGGTCGCGGGCCACATTTACGGCCGCAACACCAACCCCACGGTGGCGGTCTTCGAGGAGAAGATCCGCGCGCTGGAAGGGGCCGAGCGGGCGACGAGCTTCGCCAGCGGCATGGCTGCGATCGCCAGCACCCTCTACGCGTTGTTGCGTCCTGGCAAAAGGGTAGTGACCATCAAGGACACCTATGGCGGCACCAACCGCATCTTCCTCGACTACCTGCCGGCGTTCGGCATCGACGTCACGATGTGCGAAACGCACGACGAGGACGCGATCCTCGCCGAGATCGCCAAGGGTTGCGACCTCGTCTACCTCGAGACGCCGACCAACCCGACCTGCAAGGTGCTCGACATCGAGCGCCTGGCGGCGGCCGGTCATGAGCATGGCGCGGTAGTGGTCGTCGACAACACCTTCGCCACGCCGATCAACCAACTGCCGCTTACCCTTGGCGCCGACCTCGTCATTCACAGCGCGACGAAGTACCTTGGCGGCCACGCCGACGCGCTCGGCGGCACCTTGTGCGGCGGTGAGGAGCTGGTCGAGAAGGTCTTCAACCACCGCGAGGTCCACGGCGGGGTGTTGCACCCCGAGGCGGCCTACCTCCTGCTGCGCGGCCTCAAGACGCTTCAGCTGCGGGTCGAGCGGCAGAACGCCAGCGCTCAGATCGTCGCCGAGGCGCTCGACAAGCATCAGGCAGTGGGGCGGGTCTACTACCCAGGGTTGCCTTCGCATCCGAACCACGACGTCGCCGCGCGCCAGATGAGCGGCTTCGGGGGTATGCTCTCTTTCGAGCTAAAAGGTGGATTCGAGGCCGTCAAGAGGGCGTTGCCGCTGCTGCGGTTCGCACATCGGGCGGCCAACCTCGGAGCCGTCGAGACCGTCGTCGCGCCCCCGCGCACCGGCAGTCACGTCGAGTTGACGGAAGCAGAGAGGGCCTCTCTCGGCATCCCCGAGGCGCTGGTGCGCTACTCCGTTGGCATCGAGGACCCTACCGATCTCCTTGCGGACCTGGAGCAGGCCCTAGCCGCGGTTGGAGGTAGTGGATGACGACCGACGCAGTCGAGCCAAGCGGCGATTCCGCGCGCCCACACCCCCATTTCGACAGCGCTCCGCGCACCTTCGATCCCAAAGCGACGCGTATGGTCGAGTTCGTCGACGTGCGCAAGGCGTACGGCGATGTCGTGGTGCTCGACGACCTCAACTTCAGGGTCGCGGCCAACGAGAAGGTCGCCATCATCGGACCTAGCGGCTCGGGCAAGACGACGATCCTGCGGGTCTTGATGACCCTGGTCAAGCCCGACTCCGGGAAGGTCTTCGTCGACGGCAAGCCGCTGTGGCATCAGCAGTTGAACGGCAAGAGCGTACCGGCAAGCGAGAAATACCTGCGCTCGGCCCGCGATGGCATCGGCATGGTATTCCAACACTTCAACCTGTTCCCGAACATGACGGTCTTGCGCAACGTCATCGAGGCTCCCGTGCACGTACAGGGCGTGCCGCGCAAGGAGGCCGTCGAGAAGGGCAACGAGCTTCTCGAGAAGGTCGGCCTCGCCGACAAGGTCGACGCCTTCCCGGCGCAGTTGTCCGGTGGCCAGAAGCAACGTGTGGCCATCGCCAGGGCTCTGGCGCTCGACCCCAAGCTGATGTTGTTCGATGAGGTGACGTCCGCGCTCGACCCGGAGTTGGTCGGGGAAGTGCTCGGCATCCTCAGGCAACTGGCCCACGAGACCGACATGACGATGCTCATCGTCACCCACGAGATGCGCTTCGCGCGCGACGTGGCCGACCGCGTCGTCTTCTTCGACTCCGGCAGGGTGGCCGAAGAGGGGCCTCCCGAGAAGATCTTCACCGACCCCGAGAACCCGCGCACGGCGTCGTTCTTACATGCCGTTCTGGATCACTGAGGTATGCAAGTACGCGTCTGTTCCGTGTGGGAGACGGAAAGGAGGAACGAAGGAGAGCGGTTCGAAGCTAGCTAGCGGACCGCTGTAAAGAGACTGACAACTTACGACGTAAACAGCACCATTGGAGGAAATCAATGTCACGAACCCTACTTCGCGCCCTGTTAATCGGCCTGGCCGCTGCCATGCTAGCGGGCCTTGCCTTCGCCCAGACGCCCGACGAGATTCGCGAACGCGGTGTAATCCGCATCGCCACCGCCAACGAGATCCCCTACGGTTGGGTCGACGAGAACGGCGTTGCCAGGGGCATCGCGCCCGAGACCGCCATCGCGGTCCTCGAAGACATGGGCATAACCAACATCGAGTGGATAGTCACCGACTTCGGGTCGCTCATCCCGGGCCTCATCGCCGGGCGCTTCGACATTGTCGCGGCCAGCATGGCGATCCTGCCTGCCCGTTGCCAACAGGTGATCTACGCCGACGTGAACTCAAGTTACGGCGAGGGCCTGCTCGTCCAAGAGGGCAACCCGAACGACATCCACAGCTACCAGGACTTCGTGGACGACCCTAGCCTGAAGTTCGGCCTCGTCTCCGGCGCCGACCAGATCGACTTCGCCCACGCCATGGGCATACCCGACAGCCAGATCGTGTCGATAGCGTCTAACACCGACGCGCTGTCGGCGGTCGCCACCGACCGCGTCGACGGCTACGCCGCCACCGGCCTCACGGTCGCGCGGCTGGCCCAAGAGGGCGAGGGCGTCGAAGCCGCCGACCAGTTCGAGGATCCGGTAGTCGACGGCACGCCCGTCCGCAGCTGGGGCTCGTTCAACTTCAACCAGGACGCCACCGAGCTTCGTGACGCCTACAACGAGTCGCTCCAGGCCTTCCAGGAGACCCAGGAGTGGCGCGACATCCTCATGAGCCATGGCCTCTCCGAAGCCGACATCGAGTCCACGCTCAACGCAAGCACCGAAGAGCTTTGCAGCGAGTGACGTAAGCCCAATGGGCGAGCCGGGGGAACCCGGCTCGCCAGTTTCAACACCACGTTCAGCGACACCACGCACACAACACGGTAGGGGAGACACATGGAGCAATGGCTCGACCTATTACCGCCCCTGATGCGCGGCGTGCGTGTCACGGCCCAGCTCGCCCTGGCCTCAACCGTCCTCGGTGCGGTGTTGGCGTTCGCGGCCGGCATCGGCAAGCTCTCGCGGGTCACGCCCATACGGTGGCTGTCTGTCGTTTACATCGAGATATTCAGAGGAACATCGTTGCTCGTGCAGATGTTCTGGCTATTTTTCGCACTGCCCCTGCTGGGGGTGAGGCTCGATCCCACCACCGCCGGCATCCTCGCTCTCGGCTTGAACATCGGCGCTTACGGCGCGGAGGTCGTGCGCGGCGCGATCCTGGCGGTCGACCCCAAGCAGTACGAGGCGTCGATCGCGCTCAACTTCGGCCCGCGCTACACGCTGTGGCACATCGTCCTTCCGCAGGCGCTTGTCGAGATGATGCCGCCGTTCGGCAACCTGGTCGTGCAGAACCTCAAGGACACTGCACTGGTATCGCTTATCACGCTCACCGACCTCACCTTCCATGCGCAGAACCTTCGCAACCTCACGCTCGATAGCGTGCCTGTCTACACGCTCACGCTTCTGCTTTACTTCGCCATGGCGCTGGTCCTCACCTTCGCGATGCGCCTGCTCGAGCGCTTCATCGCCGGCCGCGTCGGCGCCACCCAGGCGAGGGCGCGATCATGATCGCCTTCGTGCCACTCTCCGCCGCGACCTCGGCCCCCGCTGCCGGCGCCCATAGGGAGGGCTGAGCATGCTCTTCGGCATCCCGTGGGACCTCAGCTCCGAGTGGGCGTTCGCTGTGTCGATCCTGCCGATCCTGCTGCGCGGCATGGTCGTCACCCTGCAGGCGACAGCCCTCGGCTTCGCGATCGCACTTGGCTTCGGCTTGGTGTTGGCGGTGCTGCGCTCGCTGCCCATCAAGCTCATCTCCTGGCCGACGGCGGTCTTCATCGAGTTCGTGCGCGACACGCCGTTGTTGGTGCAGCTCTATTTCCTCTACTTCGTGCTGCCGAACTACGGGATCATCCTGCCAGCGTTCCTCACGGGGGCGATCGCGCTCGGCCTGCAGTACAGCGCCTACACCTCCGAGGTTTACCGCGCCGGCATCGAGGCCGTCCCGCCTGGCCAGTGGGAGGCGGCACGCGCCGTCAACATGCCGACCTGGCTGGCGTACCGCGACGTGATCGTGCCGCAAGCCGTCCCGCGCGTGATACCGGCGCTCGGTAACTACCTCGTCTCGATGCTTAAGGAGACGCCGCTGCTCTCGGCGGTCACGGTGTTGGAGATGCTCGGCGTCGCCAGCATCATCGGTGACCGGACCTTCCGCTACCTCACGCCGCTAACCATGGTCGGCGGGCTCTTCCTGGTGCTCACTCTGGTGTCCGCCTGGCTGGTGCGGATCTTGGAGTACAGGCTGCCGAAGGGCGGACTGCCGCTGAAGTGAGCGACGCCGAGCTTACGGAGGCCGGCGCGAATGAAGCCGCTGTGGTGGCAGCCGCGGCGCGGCTAAGCGGCGTCGTGCGCCGTACGCCGTTGGCGCCGGCGGAAGCGCTGTCGCGGGAGACCGGCGCCGCCGTCTACCTGAAGCTCGAGAACCTGCAGGAGACCGGCTCGTTCAAGCTGCGCGGCGCCTACAACCACATCGCGTCGACGACCGGCGAGGCTCGGATCATCGCCGCTTCGGCCGGCAACCACGCCCAGGG
>DASROV010000070.1:0-4068 GCA_035646755.1 Trueperaceae bacterium
CATCGCCGGGACCGACTTCGTCGCGCTCGACGGCGACTCAGGGCCGCTCGTGGTCTGCCCAGGCGAGCTGGTGGCGAGCATCGCCGACGTGGCCATCGTCGTGCGCGACGGTCGCCGGCACGCCGGCAACGGTCACGCTGAAGGTCACCGGTCCATCGTCGTCGACAAGGCGCCAACCGTAGGCGTTGAGGAAGCCGACCACCTCCTGAGTGCAGCCGCTGAGCTTGGCGCCGGGGCTCAACTCCACGGCCTGGGCCTGAGCCGTTATGCGCGCCCTGAGCGCCTCGGCCATCGCGTCGGCGGCCTCACGCGAGGCGAAACAGCCGACGCGCACGCGTACCCACTGCTGAGCGTCGAGCATGGCGAACTCGGTGTAGGCCTCGAAGCCGAGGGTGCGCAAGTCGTCGGCGGCGGCCTGCGCCTCGCGGTAGTCCCGCAGGGCCACTACCTGCACCGCCCAGCGCTCCTGGGCGTACGCGCCGGCCGTTGCAGCCAGCATGGCCAGGGCCAAGCCGAACAACGCGAGCCTGGTCCTCACGCGGCGCCGCCCACGACCAACGAGCGCCTAAGGTTCTCGAGGACCCGCAGGCCGACCGCCTGACTCTTCTCGGGGTGGAACTGCGTGGCGTGGAGGTTCCCAAGCGAGAACGCGCTACGGAACTCGGTTGCGCCGTAGCTTGTCGTGGTGCCCGGCGCGCTCGCGCCCACCCCGCGCGGAAGGGCGTAGTAGGAGTTCGCGAAGTAGACGTAAGCGCCGTCGGGCACGCCGTTGAACAGCGTGGGCGAGCCGAGCTTGGTGATGCTGTTCCAGCCCATCTGTGGCACCCTCACCGCGCCGCTGAAACGCCGTACCTCACCGGGCACGATGCCGAGCCCCGGCACGTCGGGGTCCTCCTCGGACCGTTCGAGCAGCAGTTGCAAGCCCACGCACACGCCGAGGAACGGCCTGCCGGCGGCGATGTGGTCTCGCACCAGCGGCTCGAAGCCCGAGGCGGCGAACGCCCGCGCGACCTGACCGAATCGTCCCTGACCGGGCAGCACCAGCAGGTCCGCGTCAGTGGCGGCGAGAGGGTCGGCGGTAACCTCCGGCGCCAGGCCGGCGCGCTGCATGGCGCGCGCGATGCTGTGCAGGTTGCCTGCTCCGTAGTCGATGACGACCGCGCGCGGGCGTGCGCCGTTGGCCCCGCTGGACACGCTCACAGCAGCCCCTTGGTCGACGGCAACTGATCGTGTGTACGGGCCACGGCGTCCTTGAGCGCCCGCGCGAAGGCCTTCATCACGGCCTCGCAAACGTGGTGCGTCTCTTCACCGGCCAAGACGCGCACGTGCACGGTGGCACCGGCGTGGTTGGCGAAGCCGCGCAACAGCTCTCGCAGATGGAAGGCGTTGAAGCCGCCGCTGTCGCCCGCGAAGCCGGCCGGGTCGAAGGCCAGGAAGGGCCGGCCGGAGAGGTCGACGACGACGTGGGCGAGGGTCTCGTCCATGGGCACGTGGGCCGTCCCGTAGCGCTCGATGCCGGCGCGGTCGCCGAGGGCCTCACTTAACGCCTGGCCGATCACAATGCCGCAGTCCTCGGCCAGGTGGTGGACGTCGATGTGGAGGTCCCCCTGGCCCGTTACCGCGAGGGCGAAGCGGCCATGCTTGGCCAGCTGAGCGAGCAGGTGGTCGAGGAAGCCGTGGCCGGTGGCGGCGGGTTCGGCTGCCGCGCCGTTGGGTCTTGCGTCGAGGTCGAGCTCGACGCGGATCTTCGTCTCGTGCGTGTTGCGCTCCATCGTCGACCGCCTGTCGGCGGCCGAGCCTGTCGGCTGCGACCTCGCTTCGTCCGCACTAGCCATGGACGACCTCGCCGCTCAGCGTGGCGTTTAGCGCCCCGAGGAAGACGTCGTTCTCGTGTTCGGTGCCAACGCTCACGCGCAGGCAGCCCTCGGCGCCAGGCAGGTGATCTTGGCGCCGGATTACCACGCCGCGCTCGAGCAGGCCGGCGTGGACCCGTGCCGGTTCGGGGACTTTGAACAACAGGAAGTTGGTCACGCTGGGGAAGACCTCCACGCCGGGTTGCGCGGCCAGTGCGCGCACCAGCCTCTCACGCTCGGCGACTACGCGCGCAACGCGCTCGGCGATGATCTCGGGCTGCTCGAGTACGGTTAGGCCCACCGCGACTTGCAACGTGCCGACGCTGAAGGGCAGCAGCACCTTGCGCAGTTCGGCCGCCACCTCGGGCGAGGTGAGCGCGTAGCCGAGCCGCAGGCCGGCGAGTCCGGCGGCCTTGCTGAAGGTCCGCAACGACACGGCGGCGTCGTTGTCCCTCACCAGGGCGAGGTCGTCGCTGCCGGCGTATTCGCAGTAAGCCTCGTCGATGACGCTCAGCCAGGTGCCGCGCGCGCTCGCGGCCCGCACCAGGGCGGCGAGGTCGGCGGAGGCGTGCCTGTTGCCGCTTGGCGCCGCCGGGTCGGCTAAGAACATCACGCCGCTGCCGACGGCGAGCGCCTGCAACAGGTCGCTCAGCGGCAACTTGAAGCCGCCGGACAGCGGGTACTCGCTGAGGTGGGCGCCCATTATCCGCGCCTGTGCGGCGTACACCGCGAAGGTCGGCGTCACGCTCACGACGTCGCGCCCCAGGCCCGAGAGGATCACCAGGGCCTGGATGAGCACGTTCGAGCCGTTGGCCACCACCACGCCGGCCGGGTCCCAGTCGTGACGCAGTGCGATCGCGCGTTCCAGCGTGAGCGGGTGCAGCTCGGGGTAGCGGTTGAACACCGCGTCCTCGAGGCGGCGCATGACGGCGGCCCGCAACGGGCCGGCGAGGTCGTCTGGCGCCTCGTTCTGGTCGAGCTTCACCGGCTGGGGGTGATGACTGAAGCGGTAGGCGGGCAGGCGCCCCACTTCATCCCTTATCACCATGCAGCCCATGTTAGCGCCAAACGGGCCGGCTTTCGGGTCGCATCTACCTCTTGTTCGCCCATCTTGTCCGCCCACGGCCGTCGCCGGCCGCTACTGGCCGAGAGCCTGGCGTGCCGCCGCGATAAGGTCCTCGACCGTGCCGGCGAGGTCCGCGTCGAGTTCGACGGCGGCCTCGAGCTCGGTGATGGCCTGCTCGTACTGCCGCAACGCGTAGTGGACGAGGCCCAGGTTCAACCTGGCCTGAGCGTTGTCGGGGTTGGCCTCGACCGCCCGCCTTATGTTCTGCAGCGCGAGGTCGTAGCGGCCGAGCTGCAGGTGCGCGTAGCCGATGTTGTTGAGCACGATGTCGGAGTCGGGGAACGCCTCGAGAGCGACCTCGTAGTCGGCGAGCGCCCCGCGGGTGTCACCGCTTAGCTGTTTGGCGTAGCCGTGATAGAAGGCCGCCAACGGGTTCTCGTCGACCTCGCGCGAGCGCGCGAACGCCTTCGCGGCGGCGCCGTAGTCGTTGGCGTTGAGGGCGTAAAGCCCCTGCTGGAACGCCACCCCGGCCTCTTCCGAGAACTGGATCTCCGCGTCGCCGGTGAGGCTACGCTGCTGTTCGAGCAGCGAGAGGCTGCGCCTGGCCAAGGCGTTGGACTCGTCGAGCTCCAGGGCTCGCCGCAGTGCCTCCTCACCTTCCGCGAGGCGCCCCGTGCGCGTGAGCGCGGTGCCGTAGAGGGCCTGCAGCTGGGCGTTGTCGGGGTCGTCGGCCAGCAGGGGCTCCAGCAGCTCCAGCGCGGCCCCCGCGCGTCCCGCCGCGACGTAGAGCTCGGCTAGGTTGCGATCGACAAGCGGCCCGGAACCGCGCTGGGCCTCGAAGATGGCGCTGGCGCCCGCGATGTCGCCGCGTCGGGCCTTGGCAACGGCCAGCAGGTTGCCGACGCTCGAGTTGGCGGGGTTCTGGTCGTAGACGCCCTGAAGCAGCGCTTCGGCCTCCTCGGCCTGGCCGCTCTGCAGCAGCAGGTCGGCCTTGGCCACCACCAGCTCGGTGCTCTCGGGGAAGGCCGCGAGGCCCTCCTCGACCAGCGCCATGGCGGCGCTCTGCTGCGAGGTCGGCAGGGCACGAGCGAGCGCGTAGAGCGACGCCGAGCGCGCCAGCGGCTCGTTCACCGACTGCTGTAGGTAGGC
>DASROV010000071.1:0-3343 GCA_035646755.1 Trueperaceae bacterium
CCGCCGAGAACCTGGCCGACGAGTACGGCATCACCCGTGACGAGCAGGACGCCTTCGCGCTCGCCAGCCACCGCAAGGCCACCGCGGCGATGCGCGCTGAGCGCTTCGCCGCTGAACTGACGCCAGTCGAGGTCGAGACCAAACACGGCTCGGTGCACGTAAGCGAAGATGAGGGCCCCCGCAGCGACACCAGCTTCGAGGCCCTGGCACGGCTCAAGCCGGCGTTCAGGCCGCACGGCACGGTGACGGCCGGGAACTCGAGTTCGCTCAACGACGGCGCCGCGGCGGTGATAGTCGCCTCGGGCGACTACGTCGAGGCCCACGGTCTCGCGCCCTTGGCCAGGGTCGTCGTGACCACGGTGGCCGGGGTGCCGCCGCGCATCATGGGTATCGGCCCCGTCGAGGCCACCCGCAGGGCCCTCACGCGAACCGGCATCAACCTCGCCGACATCGGCCTCATCGAGCTCAACGAGGCCTTCGCGGCGCAGGCGCTCGCCGTGCTCCTCGACCTCGGGCTCGACCCCGAGGATGCCCGCGTCAACCCCAACGGTGGAGCCATCGCGCTCGGTCACCCGCTCGGCTGCTCGGGCGCCCGCATCCTCACCACGCTCGTGCACGAGATGGTGAGGACCGACGTCGAGCTGGGCCTGGCGACGATGTGCATCGGCGTCGGTCAGGGCATCGCGATGATCATCGAGCGACGCTAGGCGGGGCCGATGGGCCCGCGCCCGAGGTCCTTTGGTCCCACGGGACCAAAGAGACCCACCGCCTGGAAGGAGAACGCTGTCATGTACGCCCCCGAGATCGAGACGATGCCGCGAGAGCGCCTGCAGGAGTTGCAGGGAGCACGGCTGGCCAAGCTCGTGCACTACGTTTACGAGCGCGTCCCCCATTACCGCGCGGCCTTCGACGAGGCCGGCGTCGTGCCCGGCTCGGTGCGCTCCATCGCCGACGTCTCACGCCTGCCCATCACCTACAAGCACCATCTGCACGACAACTACCCGCTCGGCATGTTCGCCGTCGAGCGCCAGGATCTCGCGCGCATCCACGCGTCCTCCGGCACCACCGGCAAGCCCACCATCGTCGGCTACACCCGCAACGACCTCGAGCTGTTCGCCGAGGTGAACGCGCGCTGCCTGGCGGCCGCCGGAGCCAAGCCCGGGATGCTGTTCCACAACGCCTACGGCTACGGCCTCTTCACCGGCGGTCTCGGTCTCCACGGCGGCGCCGAGAAGCTCGGCCTATGTGTCGTGCCCGTATCGGGCGGCATGACGGAGCGGCAGGCGACGCTTATCCTCGATCTGCAGCCGGACATCATCGCCTGCACGCCCTCCTACGGGCAGACCTTGGCCGAGGAGTTCGACCGGCGCGGCATCGCCCCCGATGGGCTCAACCTGCGCTTCGGCATCCTTGGGGCCGAGCCGTGGACCGAGGCCATCCGCAGCGACGTCGAGGCCGGCCTCGGCATCGAAGCGACCAATATCTACGGTCTGTCGGAGATCATCGGCCCCGGGGTCGCCAACGAGGGCGTCGGTGAGCGCGACGGCAGCTACATCTGGGAGGATCACTTCTACCCGGAGATCCTCGACCCTCAGACCGCCGAGCCGGTTCCTGACGGGCGGGAGGGCGTGCTTGTCATCACCACGCTAACCAAGGAGGCGCTGCCGCTCATCCGCTTCTGGACGGGCGATATCACCACGCTCACCCGCGAGCCTGGGGCGAGCGGACGCACCCATGCACGCATCGGCATGATTCTAGGCCGCGCCGACGACATGCTCATCATCAGGGGGGTGAACGTCTACCCGACGCAGATCGAGTCGGTGCTGCAGGATGTGCCGCAGGCCTCCGCTCACTACCAGCTCATCGTCACGCGCGAGAAGACGCTTGACGCGATCCAGTTGCGGCTCGAGCTCACTCAGGAGGCGTTCACGCGTTTCGGTCGCGAGGTGCTCGAGGACGGCATGCTGGCGGCCGACCAGCGCGTGCGGGAGCTCTGCGAGCAGGTCTCACACCGCATCCGCGAAACAGTGGGCATCGGCGTCGAGGTGAGGCTGCTCGCCCCCGGCAGCGCGCCGCGCTCAGGCGGCGGCAAGCTTCGCAGGGTCGTCGACGAGCGGCGGCTCTAGATGCGGGCCGTTTAGGTGCGGGCGATTCCCGACGGGTACGAGGCCCATCATGTCATCGTCGTCGACGAGCGCATGACCGTCGACTTCGAAGTGGTCGACGATCCCAAGCTCGGCCCACTTCACCCTGTGTACGCGACGTACTGGCTGGCCAAGCACATGGAGCTGGTGAGCAGGAAGATAATCCTGCCGTATTTGGACGACGGCGAGGAGGGCATCGGCTACCGAGTCGAGGTCGACCACCTGGCCTCCGCCCTGCCCGGCATGCGCGTCGACATCCAGGGCGTGTTCAACCGCCAGGATCGTAACCGCGTCCACGTCGACTGCCGCGCGGTGAGCGAGCTAGGAGACCTCATCGGCGTGGGAGCAACCGTGCAGGTGATCCTGCCGACCGTGAAACTCGAGCTGAACCTCGAGAAGCTGCGAGTCAGATGGAGGAACACATGATCAAGCTCATCGCGCTCTACCGCCGGCCGGACGACGAGGACGCCTTCTGGCAACACTACGAGAAGGTGCACCTGCCACTGGTTCGCAAGCTCCCAGGGATCGCGGAGGTGACCCTCGACCGCGTGACCGCCGACGCTTTCGGCGGCGAGGCGGCTTACTACCTGGTGGCGCAGATGAGCTTCCCCGATCAGCCGACTTTCGACGCAGCCATGCGCTCCGACGAGAACCGGGCGCTCGGGAAGGACCTCATGAGCTTCGCTCGCGGCAAGGTCGACGTGCTCATCACCAACGGCTGATCGCGGCCCGCGGCGGGGTGCGCGGCAGCGGCCTCCACCTGCCGCGAAACTGAAGTGACGCCGCGCCGGCGGTGTGCCGGTGCTGTGGCGAACGCCGTTCGACGCGGCCGCCGTACCGGTATCATCACGCCAGCACCCTGGAGGAGTCTTGGCTATCTTGCATCTACTCGGTACCGGCGCTGCGCTCTCCGACGCCAGCCGGACCACCACCATGCTCGCCGTGGAGGCAGGTGACACCCTCGTCGTCGTCGACTGCGGCGGGGACGCCGCGCAACGACTCCTCGCGGCGGGCCTCGCGCTCGACAAGGTCTCTGGCCTCATCGTCACCCACGAGCACGCCGATCACGTCTCGGGATTCCCGCTGCTCATGGAGCGTCTGTGGCTGGCCGGCATCGGCCCGACTTTCGACGTTTACGGCATAGCGTCGGCGGTCGCTCAGGCCAGGCGCGCACACGAGGCCTTCGACACGGCGAGCTG
>DASROV010000072.1:0-9922 GCA_035646755.1 Trueperaceae bacterium
GCGGCAACCTCGGCCTGCGCGCGCATCACGGTGGTCCAGGCCCGCACCGCGGGCCGCTCCGAAGCGGCCAGGCGCTCGAAGGCGCGCACCGCCTCGACGTGGTCGTGAGCGCCTAGCCGGATCAGCTGGCGCGCGAACTCGGTGGCGAGGTCCTCGAAGTGCGTGACGTCTGAATTGCCTAGCTCAATTTGCGCCAGGTTCCAGATCGTCTCCAGCGTGGCGTACGAGACCGGGTGAGCGGCGAGCCAGGCGACGATCTGGTCCCACTCCCTGGCCTCTAGAGCGTGGTGAAGATAGCGCTGCGCCGCCTCGGAGCTTGGCGCCTCGGCCGCCTGGCCGCGGAACAGGCGAGCCGCGTCGGCGTGAGCTCGCCGCAGCGCGGCGGGGTCGCTTGCGGCCAGCCGCCGGTGGAGCTCGCGCGCGTAGCGACGTGAGAACGAGCGGTAGTGGCCGGGCTTGCCCGGCACCACATCGAGGAACGCCTGTTCGACGCTGTTCAACTTGCGCTTGCCGGCGGCTAGCAGGGCGGAGAGGTCGCCGTTGTCGAAGCCAGTAAGCTCGCCGGACGAGAGGACCGTCATGGCGATGAGGAACGAGCGCAGTCCGGCGTCGGTGCCGTTGTCGACGAGCGCGGTAAGCCGGTGAAGCGCGCTCTCGTCGTCACCGTCGTGGTCGGTCGGTCGGCGCAAGAGGGCCAGCAGCGACAGCGTCCGCAGCGCCTCATACGAGCGCCCGGCGCGCTCGATGATCTCCCCGTGAGCCCGGGCGTCGAGCTGAGGGGCGTGGGCTTGGACGAAGTTGCGGGCCTCGGCGACGGTGGGCGCAGCCAGCTTGAGCGGCCCGTTAAGCCACCCGGCCGCGCCCGCGATGCCGAGCGCCGAGCTCGGCGCGACGGCGGTGGTCAGGTAGAGCGCGGTCTGTGGCAACGTAGCGAGCTGGCGGATGAGGGTCGTCCAGAGCCAATCGGCGGCGGTAACGCGTGGGACCTCGGGCGTGTTGAGTCGTAGCGCGGCCGCCCCCAGTTTGCCGGGGCGGGTGAGCCCGTGCGAAAGGCGGATCAGCAACACCCGTGGCCGTTGGTCGTGACGGAGATGCTCAAGGACAGTGCGCGCCATGTCGGCCTGGGCGTCTGCCTGCACGGCGAACGCGCTCGCGGTGCCGATGCGCACGAGGCGCGACTCCACCAGCCCCGGCTCGAGCCCGAGGTCGGTACCGAAGCGCACGAAGGACGAGCTGAGGTCGCTCTCCGAGAAGTCGAAACGCACGACCTGGAGAGCGTCGTTGCCTGCTTGCTGCAGCGCCTGTTGAATGTAGTCGGTCAACATCGTCTTGCCCGAGCCGGGCTTGCCGACGACGAGCAGCCGGGGGAAGGCGCCGGCCCGTAGGCCGCCGATCATGACCCGATAGACGCGGCGCTGTTGTCGCCCTAGAACCTGCGCCACCTCGAGCTCGGCGGCCGCGTACGGGGAGCCGAGGTAAGTAAGGGCTGGATCCTCCATCGGCGCCAGGCCGAGTTCGCGCCGGAGTTCCTGCAGCACCATGAACAGCGCGCGCTTGTCGAACAGGCGGCCCTTGTCACGGTAGATGATGTTGCGCACGACGTTGGAGTTCGCGCCCTCGCGCTCCATGGCGTGGCGCAGCCAGTTGATGCTCCCGATGGTGGCGACCTGGTCCCGGCGTCCGTCCACCGTCTTGTTTATCTCGTCGAACACCCGCCGCCATGGGCTCATGGCCTTGGTGACCGGGGCGGCCGGGGCGTCCTCGGGCCAGTCGTCGAGGGGATCGGGCACGGTGCCGCGCGGCGGAACTACGAAGTTCATGCCCATAGTTTACTTCCGCGCAACAAGAGTACACAGGGGTTGATGGCCGGCCCAAAACGCCTCGCGGCCGGTGCTATGCTGCCTGGATGAGCCTGGTGTCCAAGGCTGCTAGCGGCGAACGGTTAACGTCGGAAGAGGCGGTCGAACTCTACCGGCTGCCGCTGTTCGAGCTGGCGGCCGCTGCCGATGCGGTCAGACGGACACGAACCGACGCAGCGGTGGTCAGCTACCTCATCGACCGCAACGTCAACTACTCGAACGTGTGCAGCGTCGGCTGTGCCTTCTGCGGCTTCTACCGGACCAGGCGACAGGACGACGCCTACACCCACAGCTACGAGGTCTTGAGCCAGAAGGTCGCCGAGCTGGAGGCCGTGGGCGGCACGCGCATCCTCATGCAGGGCGGCGTCAACCCTCACCTGTCCTTCGATTGGTACCTCGACCTGCTCGGCTTCCTCAAGCAGCGCCACCCCACCGTGCGCATCGAGGCCTTCAGCCCCGAGGAGATCAAGGGCATGATGGGCCTCACCGGCCACAGCGCCAGCGGCGTGCTCGAACGGCTCAAGGCAGCCGGGCTCGACGGCCTCCCTGGCGGCGGCGGCGAGATGCTCGTTGACGAGATCCGCCACGCCAAGCACATCTCGCCCGCCAGGATCGGCACCGACGACTGGCTAGACATCATGGCCGCAGCGCAGGAGCTCGGCCTTTACACGACGGCGACGATGGTCATCGGCTTCGGCGAGACCCACGAGCAGCGGGTGGCCAGCATGCTGCGCCTGCGCGACGCTCAGGACAAGGCGTTGGCCAGCCACGGCAACGGCTACTCGGCGTTCATCTCCTGGACGCTGCAGACCACGGGTGTGAGGATCGCCGGCAAGGTGCCGGGCGCCGGCGCGCACGAGTACCTGCAGAACGTCGCGGTAAGTCGCCTGTTCCTCGACAACTTCAGCAACTTCCAGGCCTCCTGGCCGACGATGGGCTACAAGGTGGCCCAGACCGCGCTCTACTTCGGCTGCAACGACTTCGGTAGCACGATGCTTGAAGAGAACGTGGTTTCGCAGGCCGGGGCTAGGCATCAGGCGACCTCCGAGCGCGAGATCGTCAGGCAGATCGTCGACGCCGGCTTCCAGCCGGTCCAGCGTGACAGCCTCTACAACGTCATCGCCAGGCCCGACGTCGAGGCGCTGCTGGCCCGTCCGGCTGCCTGAGCGGCATGCCCGCCACGCCCCTTGACAGGTTCGTGCTGGAGGCGTCGCACCGAAGCGCCGTGCCGGGGAGCGCTGAAGGCGCCCACAATCACAGCGACCCTGTGAGTCATGGCGACCCTGCGCGTCACGGCGACCCGCACGGTCGCTACCTGTTGTTCGCCGACGTCGTCTACAACGGCCTGGGAACGCCCCGGGCGGACGCCGCGGTCGCGCTGTTCGCCGATGAGGACGAGCATGGCGGGAAGCGCACGACGATCGTCGAGTACGGCGACCAGCGCACTGCCAGCGAGCGGCATCCGGCGTCTCAGCCGTACGACGCGGGCTTCGCGATAAGCCCGGCGGTGGTCAACGCCCATACCCACCTCGACCTCAGTGACATGCAGTTCACGCCGGGCGGCTACGAGCCCTTCATCGCCGCCGTCGTGGCCCACAGCCGTGCTGGGGCCCGCGGCGTGAGCGCTGCGCGCCGTGGCCTTGACGAGCTGCGTGCAGCAGGCGTCGAGGTCGTGGGGGACGTCGTCACCGACGAGGCGGTGGCCGCGCTGTTGCTGGCCAGCGAACTGCGCGGGGTCGCTTACTGGGAGGTTATCGCGCCGCGCGCGGAGGACGCCGATGAGGCGTTCGACCGCGCCACCAAGACGGTCTCGAGGCTGCGCGAGCACGAGCGCCACGGTGGAATGAGGATCGGCCTGTCGCCGCACACGCCGCACACGGTGAGCGCCCAGCTACTAACGAGGCTGGTCGGCTGGGCGCACGAGAACGCGGTCCCCATCGCCATCCACGTCGCCGAGAGCCCGTCCGAGCGAACGCTGCAGCTGAGCGGCAGTGGACCGCTGGCCGAAGGTCTCGCCGCCTGGGGCCTGCCCGTGCTCGCCAGTGGTCTGTCGCCGGTGGCGTACCTCGACAGCCTCGGCGTGCTTGCCGCCGCCCCGACGCTCGTGCACATGGTCGCTGTCGACGAGGACGACGTGCGCCTCGTGCAGCGGCACGGCTGCCCGGTGGTGCATTGCCCTAGGTCCAACGACGCGCTCGGCTGCGGGCGCTTCCCGTGGGAGCTGTACGCGCGCCACGGCGTCGACGTGGCCTTCGGCACCGACTCGCGCGGCTCGAGCCCCGACCTCGACGTCACCTGCGAGGTCGACTTCGCCGTCAAGCTTCACGGCGCCAAAGCCAACCCTCGCGGACTTGTGCGGGCCGCGGTGAAGGGTGGCCACAAGGCGCTCGGGCTCGAGCCGCCGCTGGTCCGCCGGGGCGAGGAAGCAGGCGCCCTCGTCGCCTGGGGCTCGGGCCTCGAGCGCGCCGCCGCACTGTGACGCCCGCTGAGGATGGTGAGTGTCGAGCATGCGACATCGGCGGGTCGAGGGCTGAACGTAGATTGATAGCATCGCGAGCGAACGAACCAAGCCCGCCTCCGCGGCATTCGCGAAACAACTCTAGGCTAGCGACCACGGCGCACTTCGCGCGCATAGGAGAGATCATGGAAAACCTTATCGAGTTCACCGACGAGAACTTCACCAACGAGGCCGGCAAGGGCCTTGTCCTCGTAGACTTCTGGGCGCCATGGTGCATGCCGTGCCGCGTGGTCGGCCCGATCATCGAAGACCTCGCCGACCAGTACGCCGGCAAGGTCAAGGTGGGTAAGCTCAACGTCGACGACAACATGCGCGTGGCGCAGAGCTACCGCGTGATGAGCATCCCGACGGTGATTCTTTTCAAGGACGGCGAAGCTGTCGAGCAGGTCGTCGGGGTCCGGGGTAAGGCCGACTACGAGGCCAGGCTTGACAAGTACACGAATAATTGAACACCAACAACTGAGGCGTCAGCGACGCGAGACCCCGCCGGGCGACACGCGCCAGCTAACGCCCTCGACGCGGCTCGAGGTGAGCACCAGCAGATAGTCCGATCCGTCGGTGGCGAACTCCTGGAGCGTCCAGCGCGCACCCTCTGGTATCGGCGCGTCGACGAGCACGTTGGTGGTGTAGATACCCGATTCGAGGTAGCCGAGTTCCATGCGGTGGAAGAGGATCTCCGCCGTCGTCTGGAGTTCGTCTAGCGCGGCGTCGTCGACGCCGGGCAGCGTGGTCGGGGCGCAGGCCGCGGCCAGCAGGCTCAACACGATGGCGAGTAGCAGCGGACCAACGCGCTTCGTTCTCATGAGAAGAGCTTACGGCCGCTTGATGAGAACCACTGGTGCAGCGCTCAGACCAACAAAGGCGCCATCGCCAAGTGAACGACGTAGCGCTGGGCGCCGTCTTTCTCAAGATAGCGCTGCAGGAGCGCGAACATCTCGCCCTGCAGGGCCTTGGCGTCGTCGAAGTCGAGGGTGAGCGAGTCACGCCAGGCCGACAACACGGCGGGCGCCGTGGGGTCGAGAGACGTGACGTTGGAGGTCGGCGTGAGAGCGGTTTGCACTTGCAGGCGGCCGCGGCTGTCGCGGTAGATTCGCGTGCCCCAGGTACCCATGGTATCGAGACGCGCCTGCACCACGTTGCGCCTTAGCAGCCTCTCGCTGTAGCGTTCCCGCTCGGCCAGGGCCGCCTCGAGCGACTCGGCCCCGGTGGCCTCGAACGGTACGAAGAACACGTCGGCGACTGCTCGGTAGAGCTTTATCGCTCGACCCGGCCTGGCCACCTCGGCGGCGACCTCGAGCAAGCCGAGGTCGACGAAGCGGCGCACCCGCTTCAGCGTGGTGTTCGCCTTCTCGCCGGCGTCAGCGGCGGCCTGGCTAACGCTCAAGGAGCGGCCGATGAACGGCGCAAGGCGGTGCAGGGTGACGGGGTCGATGAGCGCGGCCGCGGCTTCGGGATCGGTGATAACGACGGCGTCGCTTTGAGAAGGCCGCACCGCGGAGCTACCTGATTCTTCATCTGCCATGTCACCTAGTTTAGACGCAGACTCAAGTTACCAGTGGGCCACCGGCCTTTACGTGGGCGCGCAACCAGCGCGGCTAGAATGCGAGCAGCTAGGAGATGACGATGGCAGATACCCAGCCCCCCAAACAACGCAACCCCAACAGTTTCGGCGCAAGGGCCACCTTCGATACGGGCTCGGGTGAGGCGTACTACTACCGGCTTGCCAGTCTCCAGGAGGCGGGCCTAGGCGACATCGACCGCATGCCGTTCAGCATCAAGGTGCTCCTCGAGTCGCTGCTGCGCAACGAAGACGGCTACGTCGTCACCGCCGACGACATCAGGCGACTGGCGGCCTACGACCCTCGGGCCGTGGCCGACGAGGAGATCCCGTTCATGCCGGCGAGGGTCGTGCTGCAGGACTTCACCGGCGTGCCCGCCGTGGTCGACCTTGCCGCCCTGCGCAGCGCGATGAAGCGGCTCGGTGGCGACCCCGGCCTCATCAACCCGCACGTGCCGGTCGACCTCGTCATCGACCACTCGGTGCAGGTCGACGAGTACGACAACCCGCTTGCTCTCCTGCACAACTCCGAGATCGAGTTCGAACGCAACCGCGAGCGCTACGAGTTCCTGCGCTGGGGACAGGCGGCCTTCAACAACTTCAGCGTGGTGCCACCGGCCTCCGGCATCGTTCACCAGGTGAACCTCGAGTACCTTGCCAAGGGTGTCCTTGCGAAGCAACACGGCGACAGGGAGGTCGTCTACCCGGACTCCCTGGTCGGCACCGATAGCCACACGACGATGATCAACGGGCTCGGCGTCCTCGGTTGGGGCGTCGGTGGCATCGAGGCCGAAGCCGTGATGCTCGGCCAGCCCTACTACATGGTCATGCCAGAGGTCGTCGGCTTCAAGCTCTCCGGCCGGCTCCCCGAGGGCGCGACCGCGACCGACCTGGTGCTCGTCGTCACCCAGCAACTGCGCAAGAAGGGCGTGGTCGGCAAGTTCGTCGAGTTCTTCGGACCGGGGCTGTCGACGATGACGGTGCCCGACCGCGCCACGCTCGGCAACATGGCGCCGGAGTACGGCGCGACCTGCGGCTTCTTCCCGACCGACGCCGAGACGCTAAGGTACCTGCGTCAGACGGGCCGCCTGCCCGACGAGGTCGAGGCCGTCGAACGCTACACGCGCGCCAACGGGCTGTTCAGGGACGACTCATCTCCCGACCCCGTGTTCAGCGATGTAGTCGAGCTCGACCTCTCGGTCGTCGAGCCGAGCGTGGCCGGCCCGAAGCGTCCTCAAGACCGCATCAGGCTCGTCGACATGCAGCGCCAGTTCCACGAAGACCTGCGCAAGCCGGTCGAGGAGCGGGGCTTCGCTCTCGACGACGAGGCGGTGAAGCGCAAGGGCACGCTTGCCACCAAGGACGGGGCCAAGGACCTTGGCCACGGTGATCTCGTAATTGCCGCGATCACCTCGTGCACCAATACCAGCAACCCGTCGGTGATGCTGGCCGCCGGCCTGGTGGCCAAGAAGGCGGCCGAGCGCGGGCTGCGCGCCAAGCCGTGGGTAAAGACCAGCCTGGCCCCGGGCTCCAAGGTCGTAACCGAGTACCTGCGTGACGCCGGGCTGCTGCCGTTCCTCGAGCAGGTCGGTTTCTACGTCGTCGGCTACGGCTGCACGACCTGCATCGGCAACTCCGGCCCGCTTCCCGAGCCGGTCGTCGAGGCCATCAACCAGGGCGACCTGGTGGCAGCCGCCGTGCTGTCGGGCAACCGCAACTTCGAGGGCCGCATCAACCCGCACGTGAGGGCCAACTACCTGGCCAGCCCGCCGCTGGTCGTTGCCTACTCCCTGGCCGGCACGGTCGACATCGACATCGCCAATGAGCCGCTCACCGAGGACGCCGCCGGCAACCCGGTCTACCTCAAGGACCTGTGGCCGACCTACGATGAGGTCGCTTCTCATCTCGAGACCGCCATGAACCCCGAGACCTTCCGCCGGATGTACGACGGCATCGAGCAGTCGAACGAGGCCTGGAACGCGATCCCGGTAAAGGGGGGCCAGCTGTTCGAGTGGGACGCCGACTCGACCTACATCCAGGAGCCGCCGTTCTTCATCGACATGCCAGACGAGGCCAGCCAGATCGGCCCGATAACCGGAGCGCGCGTGCTCGTAAAGATCGGCGACTCTGTCACCACCGATCACATCTCGCCGGCGGGGTCGATCGCCGTCAATAGCCCAGCGGGCGAGTACCTCATGGCCAACGGCGTGCAGAAGGCGGGCTTCAACTCCTACGGCTCGCGCCGCGGCAACGACCGCGTGATGACGCGCGGCACGTTCGCGAACATAAGGCTCAAGAACCAGCTGGCTCCCGGCACCGAGGGTGGCTGGACCACCGACTACACCACCGGCGAGCAGACGAGCATCTTCGAAGCCAGCCGTAACTACCTCGACAAGGGCGTGCCGACCATCGTCATCGCCGGCCAGGACTACGGCATGGGCTCCAGCCGCGATTGGGCCGCCAAGGGCACCTACCTGCTCGGCGTAAAGGCCGTGATCGCCAAGAGCTACGAGCGCATCCACCGCTCCAACCTCGTCGGCATGGGCGTGCTTCCCCTGCAGTTCCTTGACGATCAGGACCCCGAGGTCCTCGGGCTCGACGGGACCGAGACCTACGACATCGACATCAGCGAGCCGGTAATGCCCCGCCAGCGCGTGCGCGTGAGCGCTCGGCGCGCCGACGGCACCCCGTTCACTTTCGAGGTGGTCTGCCGCCTCGACACGCCGGTCGAGCTCGACTACTACCGCAACGGCGGCATCCTCCACACCGTGCTGCGCAACATGTACAAGGACGTCGAGCAGGCGCGAGCGTAGCAGGCGGCCTTCTGAGACCGCGGACGGCCGCGGCGCCAACAGTGAAACGTTCCTCGTCGATACGGCCGGCAGACGGTATCATCGATGAGAATGCGCGACCTACTCGGGTTCCTGTTGGTGCTTGCGGCCGTCTTCTTCATCGTCGGCGAGCTGAGGGGTTGGTACCTTGGCGTCCCCACGCAGACCCCGATCCTTCTCTACAAGAAGGACTTCAGCGCCGAGACCACGCGGCGCACGGTATTGCGTGACGACATGCCCATCAGCTTCAGCGGCAAGGTGAGGCGCGGCACCGTCAACGTCAACGTGCTCTACGAGCAGCCCGCCAGCTTCCAGACCGGTCAACAGGGCCGGCCAGAGGTGTCGCTCTTCGAGCGGAGTTACCGGCCAGGCGAGATCATCGCCGTCGACGAGGTCTTCGCCGCCGGTGGTGGCGTCTACACCGTGAGGGTCGACTACGTGGACGCGACCGGGCTGTTCCGGCTCACCATGCCAGGTGGCAGCGAACTCTAAAAGTAGCTGACGAACACTTGAGACCGGCTAGCGCCGGCGCGCCGCCGCCAGAGCGTCCCACTGCTCGCTGGTGACGGCGTCGAGCGCGTTGAACTCGCCGGCGTTGAAGACGTGCTCGCCACCGTCGAGGTAGATGAGGTCGCCAGTGAGGTAGCCGGCGCCGTCCGACAGCAGGTAGCTGGCCAGGTTGGCCAGCTCACGATGGTCACCGGCGCGACCCAACGGCACCTTGGCCATGAACAGCCGCTGAAGCTCCTCGGTCGGCATCAGCCGGCTCCAGGCGCCCTCGGTGGGGAAGGGACCGGGCGCGATGGCGTTGAGCCGGATGCCGTACTTGCCCCACTCGGCGGCCAACGACCTCGTCAACGCCACCACCCCGGCCTTCGCGATCGCCGAGGGCGTGACGTAGCCGGATCCTGACTCGGCGTAGGTAGCGGCGATAGACAGCACGCTGCCAGCGCGGCCGGCGGCGATCCAGCGCTTGCCGAGCTCCAGCGTGAGGTAGACCGTGCCGTGCAGGACGATGCCGAGCACGGCGTCGAAGGCGCGGTGGCTGAGCCGCTCGGTGGGGGAGATGAAGTTGCCTGCGGCGTTGTTCACCAGCGCGTCGACGCTACCGAAGCGCTCCTCGGTGGCATCAAGAGCCGCGGCCACGGCCTCGGGC
>DASROV010000073.1:0-2641 GCA_035646755.1 Trueperaceae bacterium
ACCTTCAATATCTCGGTGTTGGTGACCGATGGTTTCATGCAGGATCATGCTGCGATCGGCAGCGGTGTGTTGCGGGAGATCGCGCAACACGCTTGGGAGACGGGGGAGCCCGGCCTGATCTTTGTCGACCGCATAAATGAGCATAATACTATGCGAAGTATGCTTGGGGACATCCAGTCCACCAATCCATGTGGTGAGATACCATTGTATCCGGGCGAACCGTGCGATCTCGGCGCCATAAATTTGGCTAAGTATGTAGTGCAAGCGTGGGTCGGTCTTGACGGATTCGACATGCCGACCTTCCGGCACGACGTCGGCACCTGCGTGCGGTTCCTCGACGATGTGCTCGACGTCAACCGGTTCGCACTCGAGGACAACCGCGACATGAGCATGAAGCTCCGGCGCCTCGGCCTCGGCGTAATGGGCTTGGCCGACGCGCTCATCAAGATGGGCTTCGGCTACAACACCGACGAGGGCCGCGGGGCCGTCGACGCGATCATCGGCACCATGCGCGACGCCGCCACCGAGGCCTCGGAGACGCTCGGCGTCGAACGCGGCCCGTTCCCGCTCGTCGACCAGTCAGATCTGGATACCCCGCGGCGCAACGTCGCCATCCTCACGGTCGCGCCGACCGGAACTACCAGCATGCTCATGGGTGTTTCGTCCGGCGTCGAGCCGGTGTTCGCGCCGTTCATCCACCGCAAGATCGGCGCCGACTACCATGCGCTCATCCACCCGCTCTTCCAGGAGCTGCTCGATGCCCATGAGCCTGCCGTCGGCTATGCAACGAACGGCCGCTGGGACTGGGACGCGGTGGTGAAGGCGGTCCAGGACAACCACGGCTCGGTGCAGGGGCTCGAGTTCATCCCCGAAGCGGTGAGGCGCGTGCTGATTTGCGCGCACGACATCATTCCGGCCGATCACGTGAAGATGCAGGCGACGGTCCAGCGGGCGTTCGACGGCGGCAAGAAGGTCGCCAACTCGATCTCCAAGACAATCAATATGCCCAACTCGGCGACCGTCGACGACGTCCACGACGCCTACCGGCTCGCCTTCGAGACCGGCTGCAAGGGCATCACCGTCTACCGCGACGGTTCGCGCCAGTTCCAGGTGTTGTCGACCACTAGCGACAGGCCTGAGGCCAAGAAGCCCGAGCGGCCCGCCGCGGCAGCAGCTAACCCCGGCGCGGGGGCCAACGGCGCGCACGGTCACAACGGCTCGGCAGCGCCAACGCAGGCCCAGCTCAATGCCAAGCAGGCCGCGCCGGGCGTGGCAGTGGGTTCTTCGTCCGCTGCGCCCGTTGCGCCCACCTCGGCCGCCAGGTTCAGCGACCGCCTGCCGGGCGAGCCGCTGTTCGAGCGCACCGTGCGACTCTCGGGCTTCACCGACCAGGTGAAGCTGATGGAGCCGAGCGGAGAGAAGCGCGGCTTCTACGTGACCGTTAACAAGCAGGACGGCCTGCCGACCGAAGTGTTCATCCTCTCCGGCAAGGGCGGCGACGAGGCCAACGCCGACAGCGAAGCGCTCGGCCGGGTGGTGTCCATAGCCCTGCAGTACGGCGTCCCCGCCGAAGCGCTGGTCAAGACCCTGAGGGGCATTAACGGCGGCATGTACGGCACCTACCACGGCCGCATGGTGGCCTCGAAGGCCGACATCCTCGCCGTTGCGCTCGAGACCGCCGGCGCCGAGAACTTGCTCAACCACGGCAAGGGCTGCCCGGAATGCGGAGCACCGCTGCGCTTCGAGGAGGGCTGCCAGAAGTGCGAGAGCTGCGGCTACAGTAAGTGCGGTTAATGGAATGGTGTAGTGATGGTGGCAATTCAAAGAGGAGCCCGCTTCGAGCGGGCCTTCCTCATATTAGAGAGCAGCCGAATAGGCACCTGGCGTGGTCAACATTGGAAAGTTGCTTACTCCGCCCTTCAAAAGCTCGCTTGGAGAAGCTCCCCTAGGGTGCGGAGCGCAAGTGACGGTTCCGGCCTAAGCGCTACGGGCCAGGACCGGCCATGTGTGAGCCAGGCCGTACGCATCCCGGCAGCAGCTGCCCCTAGAATGTCCCGCTCAGGATCATCACCCACGAACAGGCACGCCTCGGGCATAACCGAGAGCTCGCCGGCCGCTCGATGGAAGATCGCCGAGTCGGGTTTTCGCAGCCCTACCACCCCAGAGATCAGCACGACCTCCACGTGCCTCGCGAGATCAGCCACGGAGATCTTCTTCCTCTGTGATTGGGCCGAGCCGTTGCTCACGATCCCCAAGACGTAGCCAAGCCGCCGAAGCTCGGTAAGGACGTCAAGCGCGTCGGGGAAGAGGAACACCTCGTCGAAGGCGTTGCTGCGAAAGTCCTGCAGAAGCTCGTCCACGCCGGCCTGGAGGCCGAACTCGCTCGTGAGGGTCTCGTACAGGCTCTCCTTATTGCCGTACCCGTCCGCGTCCAACTCGAGGAAGCGCCGGACGTAGCTCACTGTTTCGTCATGCCTCGCCGGCGGGGCGTAACTAAGGAACTGTTTGGGGAGGTACGCCAGCAGGGTGGGGAGGCGGTTGATCAAAGTCCCATCGAGGTCGAAGAGGACGGCGCGGACCACACCCGAGGGTACCAGGAGCAAGTTGAGGAAGCCGCCTTCAGCCTCTTCCAAGGGGGGTG
>DASROV010000074.1:0-3660 GCA_035646755.1 Trueperaceae bacterium
GCCGCCCTTGGCTTGATCGTCTCGAAGCGGTAACGCCCTTCGACGTCTGTACGGGAGCGGCCGAAGCCCTTGAAGGCGGGATCGGCCTTAGCGGCCTCGGGGTCGGCGGGATGGTGGAAGTGACCGTTGGCGTCGGCCTGCCAGATCTCGATCATCGCGTCGGGCACCGGCTCTCCACCGCCATCGCTCACCACGCCGGTGAGGACGATCCGTTCCCCCTGGGTCGCCTCGCCGGCCAGGTTCTCGCCGCCGCTGAAGATGAGCCCGTAGTGGAAGAACGGTCCAACGGTCTGGCTGCCGGTTTGCGGCTGCAGGCCGAGATCCTCCGGTGAACCGCGTTCGGCGCTGATACCGCGGGGCGCATCGTTGTCGCCCGCCATCTCAGTGGCCCTCCTCGAACGGCGTTTCCAGCCCTCCGCCGAGCACGATGTCGAAGCGGTACCCCAGTGCCCACTCGGGCGTGGTCACGTCGTGGTCGTAGTGGGAGATCAGGCGTTGCCTGGCCGCGTCGTCTGGGATCGACTGGTAGATCGGGTCGAAGGCGAGCAGCGGGTCACCCGGGAAGTACATCTGCGTAACCAGGCGGGAGTGGAAGGCACGGCCGAACACCGAGAGGTGGATGTGCGGCGGCCGCCAGGCATTGGCGTGGTTGCGCCACGGGTAGGCGCCCGGCCTGATGGTGGTGAAGGTGTAGCGGCCCTCGTCGTTGGTGAGGCATCGCCCGGCGCCCAGGAAGTTCGGATCGAGGGGGGCGTCGTGTTGGTCCCCCTTGTGGACGTAGCGCCCCGCCGAGTTCGCCTGCCACACCTCGATCAGCGCGCTGCGCACCGGTCGGCCGCGCTCGTCGAGGACACGGCCCGTTACGATGATCCTCTCGCCCAGCGGCTCGCCGCCGTTGACGGCGTTGCGGGTGAGGTCGCTGTCGAACTGAGTAACGTCGCTCTCGCCGTACACGGGCCCGGTGAGGTCCGAGAGGTTGTGGGGCAGCGGCACGAGCGGGTGTTTGGGCCCGCGCAGGACCGTCGACTTGTAGGGCGGGTAGAGGTAGGCGGGCTGCACGAGGCGGTCGAGTACCGACCTGCGGCTCGGCGCCTGGCCATCCGCCGGCCCGCTGGCCGGGCTTCCCGTTCTCGTTCCGACTCCTTGATTGGTCACTCGGTACTCTCCTCTCCCAGCACCCGCTTCGCCGTTTTGAAGGCACCGTTCGCCAGCGGCAGCCCGGCGTAGATAGCCACCAGGTGCAGCGCCTCGGCCAGCTCCGCCTCGCTCACCCCGGTATTCCGGGTTGCCCGAACGTGCATGGCGAACTCCTCCTCGCGGCCCAGCGCCGCCATCATCGCCAGCACGATCAGGTGCCTGCTGCGGTCATCGAGGCCTTCGCGCTGCCACACCTCACCCCACGCGTAGCGGGTGATGAGATCCTGGAAATCGGCGTCGAAGTCGGTGGTAGTCGCTTGGGCGCGGTCGACGTGTTCATCCCCCAGCACGGCACGGCGCCTTCGCATGCCGCGGGTGCGAGCGTCTTCGTCGCTGCCCGGCGAGCCGTGCGGCTCTTCGCTCGCGCGGTCCGCATCGCCGCGGCTGTTATCAGCCATCGCCAACCTCCTCGAGGAAGCCCTCGATCGCCCGGGCCATCACCGCGGGCCGCTCTAAACAGGGCAGGTGACCCGCCCCGGCGATCTCCTGATAGCGGCCGTTGGGGAGTGCCTCGGCTAGTTCCAGCGACAACTCCGGCGGTGTCGCCTGATCGTCGCTGCCGCAGAGGACCAGCGTTGGTACCTCGATGCGATCAAGGCTGCCCCGCAAGTCCTCGTCCCGCAGCGCGGCGCAGGTGGCGGCGTAACCGTGCGGCGTGGTGCGCTCGAGCATGTGGCGGTAGCCGGCGAACACGGCCGGTTCGCGGTCGACGAAGCCGGGCGAGAACCAGCGCTCCACCACCCCTGGTGCGACCGCCGCAAGCCCATCTTTCTCAACCGCGTCTATCCGCTGGTTCCACGACTCCTCACTGCCGATCCGCGCGGCGCTGTCGCAAACGACCATGGCGCTGACCAGCTCAGGCCACTCCAGCGCGGCCCGCAGGGCGACAAGGCCCCCCACCGAGATGCCAACCAGCACGACTCGGGTCGCTGAAGAGAGCGCCAGCAACGCGCGTAGCTCGTCGGCCAACTGGCGGATCGTGTAGGGACCCTCGGGTGCACTCGAGAGCCCATGCCCACGCGCATCGTGGCGCAGGTGCCTGCCCGGCAGGGCGGCGGCGACTCCGTCCCAGATGCGCATGTCGCTGCCGAGCGAGTTCAGGTAGACGAAGGTCGGCCCCGACCCGGCGCCATCCTCACGCACGTGCAGGCACACGTCACCGACCATGACGAAATGGGAGCGTCCGTGAGGCAATCTCATGCCGAGCTCCCTGCCAGCACGGCGCTCTTGATGCTCCGGCGTGCTCCAGGACGATAGCCAAGGGCGTTGGAGATGGTGTGAGCGGTCTCGAGCAGCCGAGGGATGATCGAGGTCTCGAGTTCCCCCTCGGGAACGCGCGAAGCGAAGGTGGACACGTTGATGGCGGCAACGACCTGGCCGTTGGCGGCGTAGACCGGTGCGGCTATCGACCGTAGGGTGAGGTCCAGCTCGCGGTCGCTGATGGCGTAACCCCGTTCAAGCACCTGCGGAAGGGAGTCGCGCAGGGCCTCGGCGCCGGCGACCGTCTTGTGCGTGAACCGCTCGAACACGATGGTGGACAGCACCTCATCGAGCCGCTCCGGGCTCAGGTGGGCGAGCAGGACCTTGCCCATCGACGTGCAGTAGCAGGGTAGGCGCGATCCTACGAACAGGTTGCTGCTCATCACTCGGCGAATCGAGGCGCGAGCCACGTACACGATCTCGCTGCCGTCGAGGATCGCCATGCTGGCCGACTCGCGGGTGTCTATCGCCAGCTCTTCGAGGTGGGGCAGGGCGACGTCGGGGTACTCGAGCCCCGACAGGTACGCCTGCCCAAGCGCCAGCGCCTTGACTCCCAGGCGGTAACGCTTCGTACCGGGGTCCTGCTCGACGAAGCCGAGTTGCTCCAAGGTAGCCACCAACCGGTATGCCGAACCTTTCGGAATAGCCAGCTTGGCGGCGATCGCGGTGAGCGGCAAAGTTGGCGCGTCGGGCGTGAAACATTGCAACACCTGCGCTCCTCTGGCAAGCGACTTCAGCAACTCGGCTCCCCTCGGGCGCACCTGATAGCGCAGAAAGCCCCCGCGATGGCTGGCGTCGGGCTCGAAGCTAGGTCGTTGGCGTAGTTTCGCAAGAAGAAACTCCGTTTCGCGATAGATAACAGCCGTGATAGCAGATTCGGCCGAATAGTGTCAAGCGAAGCCGAGGGAATCAGGGCCTTCCGCAATCTCGTCGCGACCCCCAGAGCCTTGACACCTCAACTCCGTTGGTGCTATCACGAACCCACAAGCAATAAGAAACGTGGTTTCGCAGTACGAAACCCCGTCGTTGGGCGCTCCGCCCATCGGGCCACGTGCAGCGGTTAGGCGCAAAGGCTAGGCCCGGCCTCGAAGCGAGGGAGGATTTCGATGACCCAGATTGATCTGTTGATCGGGCCAAACGACGCTCAGGCGGCGGGCGGACGAACCTTCGAGAGGCTCGATCCGGTCACTGGCGAAGTAGCCA
>DASROV010000075.1:0-5795 GCA_035646755.1 Trueperaceae bacterium
GCCAGCCTGGCTGATACCTGACTTGACGCGATCACCGCGTCGGCGCGGTACGAGAAGTTCGGATCGATCGCGAACGAGCCTGGAGCCCCGGACAACAGCCGAATCTCTACGCCGCTCGCATCCGACAACGCCAGCACGACCTCGGACGCGCCGTCACCGTCGACGTCGGCGACCTCCAACTGGACGCCGAGGACGTCACCTCCATCGGCCACCGTGTCCGTGGTCTCCGCGAAGCCCGTCTCGGCGTCTTCGATAGTCTTCACGCGTAGCGGTAGGGCGGCGACGCTCACGTCTACATAAACGACCACCGTCTCTTGGAGGCCGTCGCCGTCGAGGTCGCCGGCCGCGGCCGCGCGCAGGCTGCGGTGCTCCCCTGAGTTGGCTGCACCGTTCGAGTCGTCGTCGATCCAGGCGTTGTCCTCGTCCGGCAACGAGTCGAGGATTGACGCGGTACCGGGAACGACGTTCCCTTCCCCATCTACCTCCACCCCGACGAGTTCGACGACCGCGGCGTCGGACGTGCCGCCGTCGAGTGGCGGCCCGGCCACGAACAGCTCAAGCGTGGGGTTCTGTCCCGACTCGTCACTGAACTCAGGGACGTCGTTGAGGGAGGCTTCCGCGCCGAGCGGTGCGTAATCGTCGGGCAGCGGTTCGCCGTTGGGGTCGACCCGGTCCGACTGCGCGGTGTCGACGCCTAGAGCGTCGAGGGCGTCTTCGAGGGCGCTCGGCTCCCCGGGCGGCCCAGGGTCGACGGGACCGGTGGGTCCGCCACAGGCGGTGAGCGACGCGAGGAGGATGGCGACGACGAAAAGGAAGACGGTGGACCCAGGTGTGACATGGCGCAAATGCACGTTGGAACCTCCATTTTCAGGTTCGTGGAGGGTAGCACGCGAGCGCTCGGACACGGCCAAACGAAAGCCCCGGTCGAGGGATGCTCGGCCGGGGCTCGCTGCGCCTAAAGGCGTTACTCGAAGCGCAGGTTGTCCTCAGATTCCATGTCGAACGCGTGCAGGTAGTCTAGGTCGACGAGGAGCTGGATCTTGTCGCCGGCCTTGACGGTAGCGTGCGGGTCGACGCGCGCGACGACGCTCTGGTCGCCACCGACCGACGCGATGATCAGCGTCTCGGAGCCGAGCGGCTCGACGACGTCGACGACCGCGTTGACGACGTTGTCCGCCTCTGGGACGCCATCGCCACGCAGGCTGAGGTTCTCTGGCCGGATGCCGACGTAGACCTTCTTGCCGTTGTACGGCAGCAGCTTGCTCGACAGGTCGGCGTTGGGCTTGATGTCGAACTGGGCGCTCTTGAGGCGGCCGTCCTGGACGGTACCGACCATGAAGTTCATGGCCGGTGAGCCGATGAAGCCGGCGACGAACCTGTTCATCGGCCGGTCGTAGAGGTTGATGGGGCTGTCGACCTGCTGGATGAAGCCGTCCTTCATGACCACGATGCGCGTGCCCATCGTCATCGCCTCGACCTGGTCGTGCGTGACGTAAATGGTGGTGACGCCGAGGCGCTGGTGCAGTTTGCTGATGCTGGCGCGCATCTCGACGCGCAGCTTGGCGTCGAGGTTCGACAGCGGCTCGTCCATGAGGAAGACCTTGGGCTCGCGCACAATGGCGCGGCCGAGCGCAACGCGCTGACGCTGGCCGCCGGAGAGCTCACGCGGGCGGCGGTCGAGCAGGTGCTCGATCTGGAGGATGCCGGCAGCCTCTTTCACCCGGCGGTCGATCTCGGCCTTGGGCGTGCGGCGCAGGCGGAGGCCGAACGACATGTTCTGGTAGACGTTCATGTGCGGGTAGAGCGCGTAGTTCTGGAAGACCATCGCGATGTCGCGGTCTTTGGGCGGCACGTCGTTGACGATGCGGTCACCGATGCGGCAGGTGCCCTCGGTGATCTCCTCGAGCCCGGCGATCATGCGCAGGGTCGTCGTCTTGCCGCAACCTGACGGGCCGACGAACACCATGAACTCTTTGTCGGCGATGTCGAGGGTGAAGTCACTCACCGCCGTGACGTTGCCGAAGCGCTTGTAGACGTGCTCCAGTACTACCTCTGCCATTTGAGCCTCCCGCTACTTAGCTGATTTGCACGGAGATTATCATCTCGCCCCTCGCGGCCGGTTGCATCTGGACCCGAATACGGTCTAGATTCAGCTCATCATGCGCCTATTAGAACGCGTCCGCTCGATCAGCTACCTCAAGGCCCACGCCGCCGAACTGGTGCGCCAGGTCACCGAGAGCCAGGAGCCGCTGGTCATCACGCAGAACGGCGAGGCCAAGGCGGTGCTGCTGGACGTCGCCAGCTACGACCAGCTGCAGGAGACAGCCGCCTTGATCAAGCTGTTGTCGCTGGCCGACAGGCAGGTCGAGGAAGGCATGTTGGCGCCGGCCGAAGACGCGCTCGCCGCGTATCGGGCGGACGGGTAATGGGGCTCCGCGGCTTCGTTGCGGCGGAGGCTAATACCAGCCCGGATCGTCCTCTGCCGATCCAGCTGTGAGCCGTACTGTCCTTCTGACGGACGACGCCGCGCGCGACCTCGACGAGTGGTACGCCGCGGCCTACGCGCGGGGCGGCAGCGCGGAGGCGACCGCAGTTCTGGACCGCATTCAGGTCGTAGTGAACGGGCTTGTGGAAGCCGCCCTAACCGATGAGCCGCTACCCGAGTTAAGGCTGCTCGGCGTGCTCGAGGAGCGGCAACACATCACCGACGACGGGTTGCGCATCGTCTACCGCGTCAGTGATGAGCGGGTGGTCGTGGTGCTGATCGCACCTGTGAAGCGGTCGTTTCAGTCGTTGCTGGAGCGTCGGTTGTTGGATGCGTGATTCAAGTTCCCTCGACTACTGGACTACCATTGAAGGCGGTGATCGTAGATGCATGACCATCCACACCCGGGTGAACTCCTTAGAGAAGATGTGCTCGTTCCACTTTCGTTGACCGTCACCGAGGCCGCTACAAGACTGGGCATGTCGCGTGTGAGTCTCTCGCGGGTTCTAAATGGCAGCACTGGAATCAGTCCCGACCTTGCCATCAGGTTAGAGAAGGCTGGCATAAGTACCGCTAGGTTCTGGATGAACTTGCAGGGTAACTATGAACTCGCTCGGGCCGCCAAGCGACCGCAGCCCCCGATCAAGCCCTGGCGCGACGGCGGACCATAGCCTTGCTGGATCCCTTGGCCCGCGAAGTTTCGCGCTGCTCTCTTGCTCGTGAGTGGTTAGGGGTAAGACGAAGCCCGCGGCCCTCAAAAGAGGACCGCGGGCTCGCTGTGGTGGAGGCGGCGGGAGTCGAACCCGCGTCCGAAGCCTCCTCAACTAGGCGTCTACGCGTGTAGCCGTCGATCGATTGTCGGCGTGCGGTTGGCTCGGCGGCCGGCGCTACCGCGCGCTTATCCGTCTAAGTTCTCGTCTTTCGGACCAACGAACGAGCCCTAGGACCAGCCCGTATTAGGACGTTCGATCCGGCGAGCCACGGGCGGGGCTTCCGGGGAACGCTAACTGCGATTAAGCAGCCAGTGCGTAGGTGTTGTTGCCAGTTAATGGCTCGGCAGATTTTTGACGCGGCCAACTGCCGATCCGCGACGCGCAGCCGTAGCCTCGGGAAAGGCCCCGTCGAAACCGTGTCGCCCCCATTGGCGAATCGTTCTGACGGCAGAAAAGCTGCTTGAAGAACGCCGGCTAACCTACGAGTAACCGGGCACCCACAAGTATACTTCAGCATGCCGCTCGCGGTCTGTATGCAGGACATCACGAAGCGCTTCCCGCTCGTGGTGGCCAACGATGACGTCGACTTCGACGTCGCTTGGGGGGAGGTCCACGCGCTCATCGGCGAGAACGGCGCGGGCAAGAGCACGCTGATGAAGATCCTCTACGGCCTGCAGGCCCCGGACTCCGGCACCGTCGACATCGACGGCAAACCGGTCGAGATACGCTCCGCGCGCGATGCGATCCAACTCGGCATCGGCATGGTGCACCAGCACTTCATGCTGGTCGAGCCCTTGACGGTCGCCGAGAACCTGGTGCTCGGCTCCGAGCCCACGCTTGGCCCGGCGATCGACTACCGCAGCGCCAGGCGCCAGACCGCGGAGCTCATCGAGGAGTTCGGTTTCGACATCGACCCCGACGACCGCATCGAGGATCTGCCGGTCGGCTTCCAACAGCAGGTCGAGATCCTCAAGGCGCTCTACCGCCGGGCGCGCATCCTCATCCTCGACGAGCCGACCGCCGTGCTCACCCCACAGGAGACCGTCGGCCTCTTCCGCTTCCTACGTGACTTCGCGGCCAAGGGCAACGCCGCGATCTTCATCAGCCACAAACTCGACGAGGTCGTCGAGATCTGCGACCGCATGAGCGTCATGCGCGACGGACACATGATCGACACGGTCGAGCGCGAGGCCACCGACCAGCGTCAACTCGCCAGCATGATGGTCGGCCGCGAGGTGCTGCTGCAGGTCGAGAAGGGCGAGTGCGCGCCGGGCGAGGTCGGCCTCGACGTCAGCGGCCTCTCCCTCGCCCACTCGTTCAAGCCGAGGAAGGTGCTCGACGACGTGTCGTTCGAGGTGAGGACCGGCGAGATCCTCGGCGTGGCCGGCATCGAGGGCAACGGCCAGTCGGAGCTGGTCGAGTGCATCACCGGGCTGCTGCGGCCCGACGACGGCAGAATCTGCATCCGCTCTGGCGGCGAATGGCACGACATCACGCACGAGAGCGCCAGGCGTCGCCGCGAGCTGGGGCTTAGCCACGTGCCTGAGGACCGCAACGGCCGCGGGCTGGTGCTGCACTACACCGCGGCTCAGAACTCGATCCTCGGTGACCACTACCGCGCGCCGTACGCCGGCGCGTTCGGTCTGCTCGATGAGACGGCCATCGCCGCGCACGCCAACAAGCTCGTCGACGAGTACGACGTAAGGCCGACCAACGTCAGCATCCCCGCCGGCAACTACTCGGGCGGCAACGCCCAGAAGCTCATCGTCGCGCGCGAGCTCGAGCGGCAGCCGAGCGTGCTGGTCATGGCGCAGCCCACGCGCGGGGTCGACATCGGGGCGATCGAGTTCATCCACCAGCAGATAGTCGAGGCCCGCGACGCGGGACTTCCGGTACTTGTCGTCTCGGCCGATCTCAACGAGATCATGAGCCTGTCCGACCGCATCATCGTGATGTTCGAGGGCAGGATCATGGGCGAGCTCCGCCAGGAAGAGGCCACTCCCGAAGCGCTCGGCCTGATGATGGCCGGTTCGACCCCGGGACCCGCCGCGGCGGCGGTGAGCGACGCCGAAGCCGTGCAGCAGGGCGCCTAAGCGCCAGCCAGGAACCTCCGCAACCGCACCGCGACCTGCGGGAACTCGATGAGGAACGCGTCGTGCCCGTGCGGGGAGTTGATGCGGGCGTAACTCGCGTTCGGCAGGTGCTCGACCAGCGCCTTGGCCTCGGCTTCTGGATACAGCACGTCTGAGTCGATGCCCATGACCAGCGCCGGCATGCTCATCTGCCCGAGCACCTGCGCGGCGCGGCCGCGGCCCTCGGTGACGTCGTAGTCGTCCATCGCCAGGGTCAGGTAGAGGTAGGTGTTGGCGTCGAAGCGCTTGACGAGCTTGACGCCCTGATACTCGAGGTAACCGGCGATCTCGAAGCTGGCGCCGAGGCCGTTGCGAGAGGCCAGCGCGCGCTCGCGGCCGAACTTCTGCTCGAGCGAGGCGAAGCTGCGGTAGGTGAGCATGGCGATGGCCCGCGCCAGGCCGAGGCCGGTCTCGGGCTGGCGCGGGCCATCGCCATGCTCACCTACCGCAGCTTCGCCTCGCTCG
>DASROV010000076.1:0-4100 GCA_035646755.1 Trueperaceae bacterium
GGTCAACTCCTGGCTGGGGTCGCTGGCTTTGCGTTCCACGTCGCGAATCACGCGCCCCAGGATCGTCTTCAGCTTCCTGGTCGACTTACCAGCCCGCTTGAACTGCTGGGCGTGCGCGTAGCGCGACTGCTGCTTCAACGCGCGCTTACCGACCCGCACGTAGGACTGCCTGAGCTCGATCCCTTCGACCTGCGCGAGCTTCACCAGCCGCTCTCTCGCCCTATCCAACAACCTGGCGTCGGTCGGGAAGCGGATGTTTTTCTCCTGCACGGTGGTATCCACGTTCACGCGCTGCAGTTGCGTCGGCTTGATCAGCTTCAAGCGAAGTCCTGCTTGGATGGTCTCGCGCAGCAGCTCCTCGGCGCCGGCCTCACCGACGCGCCTACGCCACCTGGTCATGCTCGACGGATCTATCGGCAACTCGTGCTGAAAGAACTTCTCGCCCGAGAAGAACTGCCAGTAAGGGTTCTCCACCCAGCCCTGCACCACCAGCTCGTCGCTCACATCGAAGCTGTACTTCAGGTAATGCAACGCCACCATCAGCCTAGTGGGGATGCCCGGCCGACCGACCTTCTCGTCGTAAGTGAGTCCGAAGGTCTTCTCGAACTGCTCCCAGTCGACCTCGGCGGCGAGCTTCACCAGCGGGTGCCGCTCATCCACCAGGTACCGAAGCTCGCTTTTGAACAGCTCGCCTTGAGGATCCTCAGTGCCGCTTCTGCGGGGTTTCATGACCCATCATATCGCAAGGAAATGCACACCAGGACGGCAAGAACCCGCAAAATGGAGATACAATACCGGGATAGAACTACCCGTGGTCATCGGACTAAACGGAGTTATTCAGGACCGACTAATACCGCCCTCCACTCGCTCGTGCCTGGATCGCGCGGCCGCGCGAGCTAGCGCTGCGTGCTCGCGTGCGGCCTCGCGCCCTGCGCTACGTTCGCCGATCGTCACTTGTCACTAAGCCCTTCGTCAGCGCGGAACGAAGTCGATGCTGTACGCCTCAGGGTCAACGCGTTCGACGCCGACGACCTCGGCACCAGCGAGTTCTACCAAGCGATCGACGATGGCGACAAGGCCGTCAACCGACTCCTTCGTCCAATTGCTGGTGGTGCCGAGCTTCCAACGCTCGATCACCTGCGGGAACTGGCTGGGATCGGGCAGCGAGTACAGCTCCTCGTCGAGGATGGTCTGCCAGAACGGGTCGTCGACGGGGGCTGCCAACATCGCGTCGATGGTGTCTTGCAAGGTCGCGATGAAGGCGGTCTTGAGCTCGTCTGGAAGGTCGTCGCGAGCGACGATTACCAGGTTGGGCAGGTCGCCCGGGAGACCGAGTTGTTCGAGCATGCCGGCCACCGAGACGATCTCGCGGCCGACACCGGCGGCCTCCATCCGCGCCACCCAATGCCAGAGCGGCAGCGACGCGTCGACCTCACCGGAGGCGGTGAGCTCCATCATCAGCGGCGGGGCGGCTGACACTACCTCACCGTCTTTTTGCGGGTCGAAGCCGTACTCCGAGATTGTCAGCGCCCTGAGGATCAACAGGCTCTTGTCGCGCAGGCTGCCGGCCGCGATTGTGGCGCCGCGCAGGTCTTCGACACTTTGGATCTCGGAGTCGACGGGCACCACAAGGGCGCCGATGGCCGTGGCGTACGGGTAGATGCCACTCACCTGGATGCCGGCGTCGCGCAGGAGCACCGGGCCGAGGAAGTCGTCGACCTTGACATCGGCCTCACCTGAGCGCAGCGCGATCTCGGTGGCCTGCTTGCTGGCGTATGGGGTGCCGATCACCGTGATGCCGTTGGCCTCGTCGGTGCCGAAGTAGTCCATCGCGTGCACGATCCACGAGAAGGTACCGACCGCCTCCATGGCCGCGTGCACGGTGCGCTCGTCGTCTTGGCCCTCTTGGGCGCCGGCGACGCTCAGGGCGAGGATCGCTGCCATGAGCAGCCCCGTGCGGAAGATCTTCGTCATCAAAAAAATCCCTTCTGCGGCCCTCGGGCCGACTGCGAGACTCGCGCTTGAACCTGCTGCCAAATACGTTCTCCGGCGATGATATATCGCGCCCCCGGGTGGTGATCGCGCTTGCATGTACTCCTGGACACGACGACCAGAGGCAACTGTCCCTCTCACACTCCTCGACGCGCTCTCGTTCGCCACGCGATACGTCCTTCGATAGACTCTCTGGTGGACCTATGCCAACGTTAGCGCGCGTAAGCCACGGAAAGCCGGTGCCATGATGCGGTTCCTCAGGGGCCTTCTACTCGTCGTCGTGATCCTGGGAGCGGCCTACCTGGTGATGTCGCTGCTCGCCGAGCCGCACGCGGCACGCGCCTACGACCGCCTGCTTCCTGTTGATGGCGTCGCGGTACTCGCCCACGCCGGGGGCGCCTTGCTGTGGCCCGACAACACCATGACCGCGTTCAGCGGGGCCGCCGAACTCGGCGCCGACGTGCTCGAGCTCGATATCCACGAAAGCGCGAGCGGCGAGTTCGTGGTGATCCACGACGCCACCGTCGACCGCACCACCGACGGCCAAGGCGCCATCGCCGAGTTGACGCTTCCTGAGCTGCGCCGCCTCGACGCCGGCTACCGGTGGACGCCGGCGGGCCCCCGCAGCGAGGGCGAGGAACAGAGCTTCGCCTACCGCGCTAGCGGCGTGACGCTGCCGACGTTGAGCGAGGTGCTTGGCGCGTTCCCCGCCATGGCGGTCAACGTCGAGCTCAAGCAGGACGACGACGGGGCAGCACGACGACTGTGCGAGACGCTGCGGGGGGCCGACGCCGCCGACAGGGTGATGGTCGGCTCGTTCCACGGTGGCCCGCTCGCGGCCTTCAGAGACGCCTGCCCTGACGTCTCGACCTCGGCCTCGCAGAACGAGGTGATCGTCTTCCTAGCGCTCGAGAAGCTACGACTGAGTGCGGTGCTGACGCCGCCATACGACGCCCTGCAGGTGCCGGTGTCGCGGTCGGGCATACGCATCGTCACGCCCCACTTCGTAAGGGCCGCTCATGCCCGCGGCGTCGACGTGCACGTGTGGACGGTGAACGACGAAGCGACCATGCGGGAGCTTGTCGCCATGGGTGTGGACGGACTCATCACCGACCGGCCGGACAGGGCCATGCGGATGCTGGGGCGCGAGTTCGCGGCCGACATAGTGCCTGACTTCGTCGAACCGTGAGGCCAGCACTTAGGCGGCTGCGAGCGCTCTGGTCTGCGCCCGTCGCCGTGTCAGGTTGATGAGGATGACGGCCGCCATGACGACCATCCCGATTACCTCGTAGATGAAGTCCGGGTAGAAGATGAGGACGAGGCCGCCAGCGGCGAGGATCCTCGAGTACCAGGCCATCCTGGTGAACAGGTAGCCCTCAAGCGCGGCCGCGAACGCCAGCAGGGCGACGAACGCGACCAGCACCGTCCAGGCCACGTACCAAGGTTCGCCACCGATGATCAACTCGGGGTTGTAGACCATGAACAGCGGGATCAGGTAGAGCCCCTTGGCCATCTTCCACGCCTGAAAAGCCGTCCTCATCGGGTTCGCCTGAGCTATGCCGGCACCCGCGAAGGCGGCAAGCGCGACCGGCGGGGTGACGTTGGAGTCCTGTGAGTACCAGAAGATCACCAGGTGAGCGATGAGGATAGGGATGCCGAACTCGTTCTCGAGAAGCGGCGCGGCCAACACAGCCAGGACGATGTAACTCGCCGTGACCGGTAGACCCATGCCGAGCACGAGGCTGGCCAGGATAAGCAGGAACAGGGCCAACAGCAGGTTGCCGCCGGAGAAGGCGAGCATAAGCGCCGAGAATTTCAAACCGAGACCGGTGAGGGTGATGACGCCGACCACGATGCCGGCGACGGCGCATGCGACGGTGACCGGGACGGCGTTGAGTGCCCCGACCCGGAAAGCGTCGATGAAGCCACGCGCGCCCGTTACGGTGTCTCGAATCACCGTTTCCCTGACAGGCGTCGAGTCGTCTCTGATGGGCTTCAGCAGCCAGCGCCTGATGGCCCAGCGCACCACCGACACCGCCAGGATGGCGACGATCGCGATGAAGCCGACGCGGTTGGGAGAGACGTTGATCATCAGGAAGTAGATGAGG
>DASROV010000077.1:0-8849 GCA_035646755.1 Trueperaceae bacterium
GGCCTGAGCGCGCCGCTGACGCCGCGCGAGGCGGCGCGCCTCGGACGTCACGCGGGGCTCACGGGCGTAGCGACGACAGCCCAGGCACAGCTCGCGGTCGCGTAGACCGGGATGAGCCGCCGATCTGGTTCGCAGCGCCGCCTCGCGCGGCGTCAGCGGCGCGCTCAGGCCGTCGTGCAGGGCTCCGCAGGTCGGGCACGCCGTGAAGCCTGACGCCTTCTGCCGGGCGCGCAGGCCGATGAGGCTGCGGCCGGCGAGCATGACCGCGCCGCTGAGGTCGTCGGGCAGATGAAGGGCCTCGAGCTCTCGCGCCAGTGCGGCCACCGCTTGAGGATCGGCGACCGCCTCGCTCCCACCCTCGGTAGTGACGCTCCCCGAGCCCACAGCGCCGCGGCCGTCAGCGCGCCTCTCGTTTCCTGGTCCGGCCGCCGAGTCGTTCGCCTTGCCCACCCGTCCGACTTGGAAGCGGATCTCCTTGACGTCGCGCACGTCGTAGGTCTCGTGGTACCTGGCCAGGAAGCGGCGCCGTTGCAGCGAGAGGTGCATGGCCGTCTCCGAGTCGCTCACGTCAACCGTAAGCACCCCGTTGCTCAAGGTCCTTGCCACGCTGAAGCGAGCGACGTCGGCGCCGACGACTCGGGGCCAGAGCAGCACTGCCTCGGCGCGGCGCAACGGGCGCATCATGCCCTTGCGCCGGAACAGCTCTGAGATCAACTCGGAGACTGGGCGCATCTTGGTATCAGGCATGGGCGGCGGCCACCACCCTACAGGCGCCGTCGGCGATCTCGACGAGTTGGTCGTAGCGTGGCGGGGCCTCCGTGCCGGTCACCAGGACCTGCGGGATGGCAGCCGTTAGCTCGAGCAGGTAGCCGCGACGTGAGGGGTCGAGCTCGGCCGAGAAGTCATCGATTAGCAGCACGGGGGACTCGCCGTGGCGCTCGCTCAACAGCCGGTACTCCGCGACACGCAGCGCCAGCGCCGCCGTGCGCGCCTCTCCCCGCGAGCCGAAGCTTCGCAGCAATCGACCGCCAAGCTCGAGAGCGAGGTCGTCGCGGTGCGGGCCGACGACGCTGGCGCCGCGCGCCGCCTCCTCGAACCGGCTGGCAACGACGGCGTCAGCGAGGGAGTCGCCTTCCCAGCTACGCACCAGTCGTACTTCGAAAGGCCCCCCGGGGCCGGCGACCTCGCGGTAGACCGCGTTCGCCATGGGGCAGAGGCGGTCGACCAGGCGACGGCGCAGCGAGTCGATCTCGTCGCCTAACGCCACGAACCGCTCGGTCCAGGCGGCCAGGCTCGGATCGCGGGGATCGTTGCGAAGCAGCGCGTTGCGCTGCTCGAGGACTCGTTGGTACTCGCGGGCCACCAGCGCGTAGCGCGCCGACAGCTTGCCGAGCACGGCATCGAGGTAGGCCCGCCTGGCGCTCGGTGAGCCGTGCACCAGCTCGCTGTCGACGGGCGTGATGAGGACCGCGGCCATGAGCTTCGCGACGTCCTGAGCCCGGGCCGGCTGACCGTCCAGCTTGACGGCCTTGCGGCCCACGGACAGCCCGATCGCCACGGTGCTCACACCCTCGCGGTGCTCGACCTCGGCCGAGACGTGCGCCTCATCGTGGCCGTGGGCGATCAGCTCGGCCAAGGGGCCAGCGGCGACGTTGCCGTTGCAGCCAAGGTAGGCCGCGCTAAGCAGGTTGCTCTTGCCGGCGCCGTTACACCCGACCAGCGCCGTCACCCCGGCGGGGAAGTCGAGGTGGCGCGTGCGCAGGTTGCGGAACGCGAGTTGGTGGAGGGCGCGCAGCAACACGGCACAAGTCTACCGTCGGGCATACGTTCGTGCAGGTCCGACCACGTCTCGGGTGATTGCTACCATTGGGACGATGACGCCGCGACCAACCAGCGCCGACGTAACCCTCGACGGACGGCTCGACGGACCGCTCGACACACCGCTTGACGTCAGCGCCATCCGTGCCGATTTCCCGATCCTCGCGCGCAAGGTCAACAACGAACCGCTCGTCTACCTCGACAGCGCCGCCTCTTCGCAGAAACCACGCCACGTAATCGAAGCCATGCGGGCGTACTACGAAGGGCATCACGCCAACGTGCACCGCGGCGCCCATCGCCTGTCGGTGGAGGCGACCGAGCTCTACGAGCAGGCCAGGCGCAAGGTCGCCGCTTTCATCGGCGCCCCAACAGCCGACTCGGTGGTGTTCACCAGGAACACCACCGAGGCGATAAACCTCGTCGCCGCCAGCTGGGGAAGGGCCAACCTCCGTGAGGGCGACGAGATCGTGCTAAGTCACGCCGAGCATCACGCCAACATCGTGCCGTGGCACTTCCTGGCGCGCGAGAAGGGCGTGGTACTCAAGCCGGTCGGCCTCACCCCCGACCAGCGCCTCGACCTGCAGGCACTCGAGGCGGCCCTCACCCCACGCACCAGGCTGGTCACGACCTTTCACATGAGCAACGTGCTCGGCGCGATAAACGACCTGCCGACCATCGCGTCACTGGCTCACGACGCCGGCGCGCTTTTGCACGTCGACGGCGCCCAGGGGGCCCCACATCTCGCGGTTGACGTCGCGTCGTTGGGCTGCGACTTCTACACGCTTTCGGGCCACAAGATGCTCGGGCCGACGGGCATAGGCGCGCTCTGGGCTCGGGCCGAGCTGCTCGACGCGATGCCGCCGTTCCTTGGCGGCGGCGAGATGATCACCCGGGTCAGCATGTTCGACAGCAGCTACGCCGAGATCCCCAAGCGCTTCGAGGCGGGCACGCCCAGCATCGCCGAGGCGGTGGGCCTTGGCGCGGCTGTCGACTACCTCAGCGGTATAGGCATGGACAAGATCCGGGCTCACGACGAGCTGCTCACCGCGCACGCGTTGCGGCGGCTTGACGCCATCGACGGGCTTACCGTGTACGGACCCCGCGGCCCCGACCGTGGTGGCATAGCCGCCTTCACGCTCGCGGGCGTCCACGCTCACGACCTGGCGACCGCGCTCGACGACATGGGCATCGCCATCCGGGCCGGCCATCACTGCGCCCAACCACTCGGCAAGTACCTCGGGGCCGCCGCCACCGCCCGCGCCAGCTTCTACCTCTACAACGACCTCGACGAGGTCGAGGCGCTAGCCCTCGCACTTGTCGACGTGCGCGACCACTTCGCCGCCCACGCCTGATGGGCGTACTTGACGACCTCTACCAAAGCGCGATTCTCGACCACTCCCGCCACCCTCGCAACCACGGCGAGCTCGATGAGCACCACGTCGCCCAGGAAGGCCTCAACCCCAGTTGCGGCGACGAGTTGACGCTCTACCTACGCGTCGACGGGGGGCGAGTGGCGGCGGCCAGCTTCGTCGGCGAGGGCTGCGCCATCAGCCAAGCAGCTTCCAGCCTGATGACGGAGGCCATCACGGGCCTGGAGCTCGCCGCGGCCCACGAGCTGGCGCAACGCTTCAAGGCGATGATCCGCGGCTTAGGGGCCGACGAGTCGCTTGGTGAGTCGCGGGTACTGCAGGGCATCGCCAAGCTCCCGGCCCGCGTGAAGTGCGCGACGCTGCCGTGGGTGACACTCGAGTTGGCGCTTAGCCGGTTTACCGAGCGAGCCGACTAGCCGGCTTTCTCGCCGCTTGCGGCCCCACGCTCGGACTCGGCCTCGAGTTCGACTCGCGTCGTCGCGACGCTCGAGCGGCCAAGGTGACCGTTCTCGTCGACGCTGAGCGAGGCTTCGAGGGAGCGCATGTAGGCGCTTAGCAGGCCTTTGAACTGCTCTCTGAACAGCGAGCGCTCGCGCAGCATGCGGTCGAGGTCGGCACGCGAGCGGTCGACATGCGAGTCGAGTTCCGACAGGCGGGAGTCACGGACGCGCTCGGCCTCCGCCAGGATCATCTTCGCCTCGCGCTTGGCGTGCTCCTTGATCTCGTTGCCGATGCGCTCGGCGGCTATAACTGCGCGTTGCAGTTCGGCCTCGGCCGTCCGTAGCTCGCTTATGCGGGTCCGCGAGGCGTCGAGCTCGTTCTGCATGGTCTGCATCTCGCGCAGCAGGTCGGCTACCTCGGAGGACACCCGCTCGAGGAAGTCACGCACGTGCCGCTTCTGGTAGCCGCCGGCGCCGCGCGGGAACTCCATGTGTTCGATGTCGATAGGACTAAGGCGCACCTTATTGCCTCCCGCTCACGGGAATGGTACCCGAGTTAACCCGCGCGACGCCGTGCCTGGACGCACCTTGCTCGTACACCTAAAGCTCCGGTAGCACGGCGCGTACCAGGCGTCTGAAGGTGTCGCCGATAGTCTCGGCCATGCGGATCACGTCGTCGCCGGTGGCGTGCTCGTCGTTGTCGGGTATGGCCATGTCGGTGATGGCCGAGATGCCGAGCACGCGCATGCGCAGCTGCCTCGCCCTTATCACCTCGAAGACGGTCGACATCCCGACGGCGTCGGCGCCCAAGACCCGGAACGCCCGCAGCTCGGCGCGGGTCGCGTAGCTCGGCCCCGTCATCGCCAGGTAGACGCCCTCGCGCAACATGATGCCGTGCCGGAGCGCGGCACTCCTCGCCGCCTCGACGTAGGCCGGGTCGTAGCAGTCGTACATCACCGGGAAGCGGTCGAGCGCGGGGTCGGCTAGCGGGCCGATCAGCGGGTTCTTAGCGGTGAAGTTGATGAAGTCGCGCTGGAGCATGAGTTCGCCGGTGCGGAACTTCGGATCGAGGCCGCCGCAGGCGTTTGTCACCACTAGCGACTGTACCCCCAGGCCCTTGAGAACGGCCACGGGGTAGGCGCACTGCGCGGCAGTGAAGCCCTCGTACGCGTGTACGCGGCCCTGCAACATGGCGACCTCATGGCCGTCAAGGTAGCCGACGGCCAGCCTCCCGGCATGGCCAGGCGCGCTCGAGACAGGCATGCCGGGCAGGTCCCGGTACGCGATCGACACGCCGTCGACCTCGTCGGCCAGCGGGCCGAGGCCCGAGCCGAGGATGATACCGATTCGTGGCTCGACCTTGGTAAGCCGCCGCACTGCGCCAACGGTTTCGAGCGCGTCGACGAGTGAGCGGCCGTGCTCACCGTCGCCAGCGGCGCCACTCGCAGTCGCGATCGCCTTGACACGCGGTTGACCGCCGGGGTCGGCGGCGGATGAGGGCTTCATGTCGACGATGATAACCGGGGTCGGACCGTGCGACCCGCTGCGGCCGAGTCGCCAGGCTCGAGGCCCGGTGCGGCCCTCTTAGTACTCTCACCACGCCACAGGTAAACTGCGCTCATGTTTCGACGTCTTGCCGTCCCTGCGCTGCTTTTCGTGCTCTTCGCCGCTCCCGCAGCCGCCCAGGGAGCCGTAGGTGGCGAGATCGTCGAAGTACGGGTAGAGGGCACCTCCACCTACGCCGACATCATACGAACCATCATCACCACTCGCGTCGGCACCGACGCGGCGAACATCGACCTCGAGGCCGAGCGCAACAGGGTCTACAGCCTGGGGACCTTCGAGAGTGTGAGCGTCGAGCTCGAAAGCACCGCAAGCGGCCCCGTGCTGGTGATAAAGGTCGACCAGAACCCGCTCATCGGCGCGGTCGAGTTCGAGGGGGTCGAGTCCTTGGACCGTGAAGCGTTGAAAGCCAGGCTCGCTTCCGCTCACCTGCTCGAGAGCGGCCGCGTCTACAACACCATCCGCGCCAGCGAGGCGCAGGCCACCATCAGGCAGGCGTACCGGCAGAGCGGCTTCCCCTTCGACGTAAGCGTTGACCTCGAGGTGATGCAGGCGCCGGACCTGGCCGAGTCGGTCGACGCCGTGCCCGTTCGCCTCATCTACACCGTCGACGAGAGCGCCCCCATCGACGAGGTGACCTTCTCGGGCAACACCGTGCTCGACGACGACACCCTCAAGACCATGTTCCTTGGCGTTACCGGCGAAGACGAGTTCAATCGCCAGCTCTACCGCGAGGCCGTGCAAGCAGTGTCGATGCGCTACGCGCTTGCCGGTTACCGCGGCAGCGGCATCGACACGACCGCGACCACCCTCTCCGACGGGGTCTTGGCCGTCGTGGTGAACGAGCTGACCATCTCGTCGATAGACACCACCGCGTTGGGCGTCGACCCCGGCGACCTTACGCTTGAGCCTGGCGACCTCTTCAACTACGACGTCATGCTCGACGACGTCAAGCGCTTGGCGCGGGGCCGCTCGAGCGACATCCAGCTCGAAGCGGGAGTGACGCCGAGCGGTGGCGTGCGGGTCACCTTCCGCCTCGGAGCGCCCGATACCGCCGGCCCGGTCGACGCCATCGAGTTCGAAGGCAACACGGTGCTCGGCGATGAGGAGTTGCTCGACGTGCTCAAGCTCGAGGTGGGTGATACGTTCACCTCGGCTGTCGCTCAAGAGGACTTCGGCTCGATAGTCAGGGCTTACCAGGAGGAGGGCTACCGGGTGCTCACGCAGCCCGACTTCTCCTACGACGACGGCACCTACATCCAACGCGTTACCGAGTTGAAGGTAGCCGATTACGTGGTCGAGTACGACGGTGAAGTGGGCGCGACCAAGGACTTCGTCGTCACTCGCTACCTGCCTGAAGCCGGTACCGTCGTCAACGACGAGGACATCGTCGACGGGCTGCTCGACGTCGCCCGACTCGGCGTCCTCGACGTCGTCAACTACCGCCTCGAGCAGACCGACGTCGAGGACGAGGCAAGGGTGATCGTCACGGTTCGCAAGCGCCAGACGGGTGAATTGCGGCCGGCGGCGCAGTACGCCACGGACACCGGCTTCTCGGCCAGCGTGTCGTACAACGAGCGGAACTTCCTTGGCCGGGCTCACAACGTCGGCGCCGAACTCAACGTGCTCAACACCAACGTGGGGGTCATGGTGGGCGGCCGCCTGAGCTACGAGGTCCCGTGGCTCTACGTCGACGCGCTCGACTTCCGGGAGGTGCCGACCTCCTTGAGCGCCTCGCTGTTCAGCGTGGTAGCCAACAACCAACCGCTCAGCGCGGGTGGCCAGACCACGGTGCCGTACCCCGGTCTGGCGCCGCTCGAAGAGAACCGCGTGAGGGTCGGCGAGTACACCTCGCGCTCCACCGGTCTCGGCTTCTCCATCGGCCGACCGGTAGCACCCAACACGACGTTGAGCATCGGCGCCAACGGCGCGTACACGCAGTACAAGCTAGAGCCGCCCCGGGTCGCCTGTGAGTTAGAGGCCGGCAAGGTGACCAACGGTTCGGACTGCTTCCTGCCGGCCGCTGAGGCCCACCAGTACCTGCCAACCAGCGGCCTCTCGGCGTTCACCAGCGTCCGCGTCAACTACGACAACCGTGACGACCCCGACTTCCCCACCGAGGGCATCGCCGCCTACGGCGGCTTCGGCGTGGGCTTCGGCAACGACTTCCTCGACCCGATCAGTGGGGAAAAGAGCTTCTACGTCTTCGAGCAGGTGACCGCGGGCGGGCGCACCTACGTCCGCCTCGCCGACATCATCCCCGATGAGATAAGCGACGAGAACCACGTCTTCGCCGTGCGCCTTGACGTCGGCCACCAGTTCGGCGCGCTTTACCCGACCTCGAAGCGGTTCTTCGTCGGCCGCTCGAACGACGTCGCCACGCAGATCCGCGGCTACACCCGCGAGGACTTCAACCTGTCACGTAGCTACGTCACCAGTTCGTTCGAGTACCGCTACGACTTCGAGCTGAGCACGTTCGCGACGCAGACCGTTATCGGCATCGTGTTCGCCGACGTCGGCTGGGCCTCAGGGGTGCCAGGCATGCCCGAGTACCAGACGCCGGTGTTCGCCGGCGCCGGGGTCGGGGTCCAGGTGAACCTCGGCTTCGGCGGCGTGCTGTTGCCTGCGGTGAGACTCGACTACGCGTTCAGCGAGCGCCACCCCGCCGGGGTCTTCAGCTTCAGGGTCGGACCTGTCTTCTAGGCGCAGCCCGGCTCATAGGCGCAGCCTGGCTTTCAGGCGCCGTTCCGCGAGACCCGCTACTCGCCGGCGACGTCGCGCAGCACGCGTGGATCACGCACGGTGATCTTGCCGTAACCGGCGCGGATCCCGCCTAGGCGCACGAGTTCCCCAATAACCTTGGTTACGGTCTCCCGCACCGAGCCGACGGCGGTCGCCAGATCGTCATGAGTGATGTGAATCACCGCCGCGCCCTCGCTGGTGTGGCGCGCGAGGTCGGAGTCGCTTAGCTCGAGGATCTCGGCGGCCACGCGGGCGCGCAGCGGCTTGCCGGCCAGGCGGTGAAGGGAGCGTCCCATGCTGTCGAGGGCCAGAGCCAGACGCTCGGTTAGTTGCCGCTGCTCTTCGGTGTCAAGCGAGTCGGGTTCGACGACCTCTACGGTGCTTGGCGTAACCGCCTCCGCGAAGTAGCGCCTGGCCTTGTGGGCGAGCACCTCTTCGCCGAAGTAACCACCTTGCTTGACGTAGCGCAGTGTTACGCCCGCCCCATCGTCGTCGACGGTGAACAGACGGATAAGACCGGCCTTCACCCGGTAGAGATGATCGGCCTTGCCAGGGAAGAGCAGAGCCTCTCCCGCGGCCACGTTCAGTTGGTCCACCAGGGCGCGCTCCTGCACGGTTGCGCTCATGGCCGGCTCCTAGTCACAGCCCGACGATACCGCTCCGCACGGGCGTTCCGCCCGCCGTGGCTTACCTACTGAGGCGGTGATGAAGCGACCGAGGGGGCGCCCTTGTCGGGCTCGCCCTCAGACGTTGAAGAGGAAGTGGATGACGTCGCCGTCCGCGACGACGTACTCCTTGCCCTCGAGGCGCAGCTTCCCTCGCGAGCGCGCCACGGCGATGCTGCCGGCGTCGACGAGTTCTTCCCAGCCGATGACCTCGGCGCGGATGAAACCGCGCTGGAAGTCGCTATGTATGA
>DASROV010000078.1:0-2361 GCA_035646755.1 Trueperaceae bacterium
CGGCGAACTGTCCGACCGCAGGCGGCCCCTGAGGCGCGGCCTCGGTGAGCGCGTGCCATACCGAGTCGCGCTCGAGGTCGTCCCAGAACGATGGGAGCGTAAGCAGCTGCGAGAGCGCCGAGGCTACGACCGGATCGAACCAGCTACCGGCGCGTGTCGACAGCAGCTTGCTCACCGCCGGCACGCCGCCCTCGGCGAAGTACTGTTCCGCGGTCTGAGCAAGGGAGACGATGCGCGCCAGCAACGGTATCTCGTCGCCGGCCAGGCCGCGGGGACCGCCGCTGCCGTCATGGCGTTCGCTTGCGGCGTGGATGGCGGTGGCCACCTGCGGGCCGAAGCCCATCTCGTCGACGAGTTGAGCGCCACGATCGGCGCGCGTCTTGATCAGTTGGCCGGTGCCGTGGAAACGACCCAAACCAAGCTCGAAGAGATAGCGAAGGCGCCTGGAGAGTTTCACCGAGCCGCCCAACTGCCAGACCATGAAGCGCGCGCCTTCGTCGAGGCGTCCGAAGTCGACCCGCCTGAGGGCGCGCCGAACCTGGTCGTCGTCGCGACCGAAGATGTAGTGAATCTGCGCGGCGTTGCTCGAGGCGCCGATGTCCTTCAGCAGCAAGGCGTAAAAGAGGTCGGACATCGACGCCGAGTCGAGCGACAGACGCTGGCCTACCCGCATGCCGATGACGCAGGCCCGCAAAGCGTGTTCCTGATCGTGGCCTTCGCTGACGTCGAGCGCGTGACTCAAGCCCGCCATCAGCTCGCTAAGCAAGAAAGTGGTGCCAAAGTCGCTGCGGATCTCAGGAACAGTTCCGACGCTACGCGCCCGCTTCTTCTCCAGCCGCCTGTCGATGCGGATGGTGGGAGCGATGATGTCGGGGTTCGGCTTGAGCGTCACACCAGTAGGATGCGCGCCGTTCCCTTACGAAACTCTGACCGGATGAGGAAACAGGGTTTACAAAGGTCTCACGAGTTTCGGGGGTTGGCGCGAACGGCGCCGTTCTTGATCGGGATAAGCGGTGGCAGCTTGGCCAAGGAACCCCGGCGGGGGCGACCTTTCCGCCATTTGATGTAAGCCAGCTTAGAGCGTGAGAACACCCTGTGTGTTCGCTCAAGCGGTTGCGGCGCGGCAGCCGCTCGCCGCGGCCGGCCAGGCTGTGTATCGTCGCAAGCGGAGGTACACCGATGTCGTTACCTGAGGAGCTGAAGATCGTCTTCGAGTCGTTCGACCGCAACGCTCTCGTCAACAAGGCCGTCCTCGCCACGCTGAAGATGGACGATCTCGACTACAGCGACGGGGTCGGAGGCTTCAGCATCGGTCAGCACTTGGCCGACATCGTCGACTTTCGGCCCAGTTGGGTTACCAGAGTATCGCCGGGCCACCTCGAGGGCTACACGAGCGTCACCGACGAGAAGTCTCCTACTTGGCTGGGCGTGAAGAGCATCGATGAGCTGCAGCAGGCGTTCGACGCCGGTGACACCGCCATGCGGCAGGCGGTCCTCGACGCGGTGAATGAGGGACGCAGCTTCGAAACCGTCTACCAGTCCCACCCCGCCAACCTCATCCAGCACTGCATCGTCCACGACTCGCACCACCGCGGACAGATAATGGCGCTGCTTCGGCAAGCGGGGCGCCCAGTGGAACAGAGGGAGCGCCTTGAAGAGGCGACCTGGCCGATCTGGCGGGAGTGAGCTGTTGTAGCGCGGTTGCGGTCCTGGCGGTTCAACCGGTCCTCACCCGCGGCGGCCGAACCTCGACCGTCTTCTTGATAACGAAGGTCGTGGTGGCGAGGAGCCATAGGCCGCGGCGCGTGAGCGAGGTCAGCTCGAGCCCGTTGCGCTCGACCCAGATGGGAACCTCGAAGGGCGCGTAGCGGTCACGGGTTAGCACTTCGAGGCTGTCGCCAAGTTTGAGTTCGGAGAGACGCTCGCGAGTGCGGACGAGGCCCAGTGAACAGGGCGAGCCGCGGTTGTCGAGGCGGTAAAGGCGACCGCTGGGCGGTGCTGCGGACGCCCGGGCGGCCGTGGCTGTTGTCACAGGGGCGGTAGACGTGGTGTTGAGGCTCACCTGCCGCTTTCCTCGCCCAGGTCGTCGAGGTTGCACACGCCGCGGACCGGCGAGCAGGCACGGTACAGCGGACAGGTGATGAAGATCACGACGAGCGCGGCGATGAGGCCGAGCTTGAGCGGTACCAACAAGCCGATGCCGTCGCGCCAGAACGGGCTGAGGAGACCGCCGTAACGCAGCGCCATCCACACCCCTGTGAGCACGATCGTCGGCAGCGAGGTCCTCACGACCCAGCGGAAGCGTTCGAGCTGGCGCGCGCCGGCGACGACGGCGTCGAGGTTCACGTGCTTGCGCCTGTC
>DASROV010000079.1:0-4038 GCA_035646755.1 Trueperaceae bacterium
TGCTTGCCGGGACTTCTCGCGCCCGAGCTGCGACATCGTGCCTCCAGTCCTACGGTGCTAGAGAACAGCAAGCGCCGGGGTGGCCGGGTCGCTGGCGTCGGGCCAACGGCAACGGCAGTGGTTCCGACGTGGCAAGAAGGATATGAGGCACGCGCCACGGAGTCAAGATATTGAACGAGTTTCAAGAAGGGTCAGGGCCAGACCGTACCGCCGTGGCCGCGGACCGGGTCGCAAGACGGCTCAGCGCAGAGCTTGACGGCCGAAGTTGTCATCATCGAGTGATATCATCCGGCATGAGGACGATCATCGACCTTCCCGAGGATCTAGCGCAGGCGCTCGACGCGATGGGCAGGGAGCGAGGCGCCTCCCGTGCCGCTCTCGTCCGTGAAGCTGTGCGCGACTATCTCGACCGCAACCGCCGCGACCCACGTGAGGCGTTCGGGTTGTGGCGCGACCGCACTGAGGAGGCGATCGACTACCAAGAGCGCCTGCGCGACGAGTGGAACGTTTGAGCCTGCTGTTCGACACCAACATCCTTATCGACTACCTGCGTGGGCTGAAGGAGGCGGCCGATCTCCTCGATTCCGTTCGCGACCGACGCATCAGCGTGATCACCTGGATGGAGGTGCTTGTCGGCGCTGAGGGCGCCGCGGAGGACGCCACGCTACGCGGCTTTCTCGCCTCCTTTCGAATCGTGGAGCTCGACGCGCCCGTAGCCGCTGCGGCCGTCGCCGTGCGGCGCAGGTTACGCGTGAAGCTGCCTGATGCGATCGTCTACGCGAGTGCGCTCGCCACGAACTGCACGTTCGTCACGCGAAACACGAAGGATTTCCCAGAGGACACGCCGAGCGTGCACATTCCGTACCGGCTCTGAGCAGCTGTGAAGCCGCCCCTCTTCCGCGCCCGCGAGGAGTCTCACCAAATCTACGAGCAACCTACAGCACGGGCGGCTGCCAGCCTCCCGTTGCCATTTCGATGTGGCGCGCCACCGCCAGCGCGACGTCTTCTCTCCACGGACGCGCGACGACCTGCACGCCGATGGGCAGCTTCTCCGGCGAGGTCCCAGCGCGGACGACGGCACAGGGCCAGCCGGTCAGGCTGTACGCCAGGGTGTAGGCGAAACGCCCTTCGTCCGCGTCGTCGTGTGGTGGCGCCGGATGCTGGTCGGCCGGGCACAGGAGAACGTCGTAGCCCCGCATGAAGCCCAACATGCGCGTTCGGAAGCGGTCCCAGCGCAGATCCAGCGCCTCGATTTCGGCGCCGCTCATACTCGTGAGTCGCCAGTAGCCCTGCGTGATCGGGAGAATCTCGTCAAGGTCGGGCGGCAGAGCCTGCTCGACCGCCGCTCCCGCGTCGGCCAGGAGTCGCGCAGTCATTGCGACCACCTCTCTGGTCTCCGGAGTCGGCGTGTTGTCTCCATCGTCGTCGAAGAAGGCGACGCGCAGCTTGGCGATCGACACATCGTCGACAGCGCCGAGCGGCATCGGTACCACTCCAGAATCGTGCCAATCTGGGCCCGAGATGACGGCCAGCGCGCTGTGGAGATCCTCGACGAAGCGGGACATCGGGCCGATCTGCGTGCGCGTATCGCTCAGCCCGCCCGGCTGATCGTAAGCGCCGGTGTTCGGCACGCGTCCCGTCGTTGGCTTCAGACCGGCGATGCCGCAGTAATGAGCTGGCACGCGGATGCTGCCACCGGCGTCGCTTCCCAGACCAAGCGGAGAGCAGCCTGCGGCCAGCAAGGCCGCCTCGCCGCCGCTGCTGCCGCCCGGAGTGCGGTTAAGGTCGTAGGGGTTGTTGGTGCGGCCGTAGACCGGATTGTCCGTGACACCGCCGCCGCCAGCGGGCGGGCAGTTCGTCTTCGCCATCAGGATGGCCCCGGCGGCCCGCAACCGCGCGACGGCGACGGCGTCCTTGTCAGGGACATAGCCCGCACGCTCGCTCAAGCCGACCGCGGTGACGATGTCTGCCGTGTCGAAGACGTCTTTTACAGTGAACGGCACGCCCTGAAACGGACCAGGAGCATCTCCGCGGGCAAGCGCCTCGTCCGCACGTCGCGCTTCAGCCAGCGCGCGTTCGCCTGCCACCTTGACGGCCGCGTTGATCGCGGGATTGACCGCTGTGATGCGATCGAGAAACGACTGTGTTACTTCGTAGGAAGAAACGTCTTTCGAGCGGATGGCCCTCGCGATAGCTGTGGCTGATGAATCGAGTAGTGCGTCCACCTGCGCCCCATTTCAGTTGGTCGATGAGAGTCTCGTGGATGATAGCCGCTCTCGGACCCCCGGGTCACTCAACCTTGGTGGGGAAGTGAGCGCCGGAGGTCCGGTTCGGGTCTCAGCGGTTCGGCGCACTCCGTGTATTGCCTTGTGCGGGGCGGGTGTTGTTGGTGTAAACTGTCTACCGCTCTCGCGCAGGTAGCGCGAAGCGAGTCCCTGGGTCGTTAGCTCAGTTGGTAGAGCAGCTGACTCTTAATCAGCGGGCCATAGGTTCGAGTCCTATACGACCCACCAACTGGAACCCCGTCTTGGACGGGGTTCTTCGCTTGTTATACTGGCAATTGCCGACGAGCCGTTTCTTGGAAGGTGGTCGCTATGAGCGCGTTCGTTCTGAGTCTCGATATCGCGAGGCAAGTCCAGGACGTCTACTCCCTCCTCGCCGACATCGAGAACACGCCAACCTGGTACGAAGCCGTGAAAGAGGTACGCAAACTGACGCCTGGATCTGTCGCACGAGGCAGCGTCTACCGCCTGGTCCGCCATCTACCCCAGGGCGTCGTCGAGAACGAGGTCGAGGTGAGTGAACTCGTATTGAATCAGCGGGTGACAATCCAGAGCCGAAGTGGGCCCACCCCGTTCAGGTACCGCTACTCGCTCGAACCAGCCGGCTCAGGGACGCGGCTCACGCTAGCGGGTGAGATCACTGGCGAAGGCCTCAAAGGGGCCGCAGCGCTACTCGCGCCGCTCGCAGGGCAGTTGTTCAAGAAGGGCATGGCGAGCAACCTGAAGGCTCTCAAGGCGCATCTCGAGGGGCGTGACCTGCCGTAAGAGCGCCATCTGGGGCGGTCTTGCGGAGTCCCGCCGTGTACGAGGTACGTCGTTTTGGCCTACACCTTCTCCAGCAGCAACTCCCCGATGCCGAGCACCATTCAAGTCGGCCTGGCAGAGACCGCGAGGGTGGCGTCGGGTCAAGTGATACGAGGAGCGGCCGGGCCTCTGGGTATACGTCCGCGGCCGCTTGTATGGAGCGAACCTCACGCTCCCATAATGCCGACTGTCGAACGGCGATGCAGCGGCCAACCAGATGGGCCCGGGCCCCGGCTCGTCCTTCCGGCCGCGCCATGGGGACTACTACCTTCAGGTGAATGCGATGGGCGCGTGGAAAGTACGGATAGTTCCTCTTGACTGAGGCGCTCCATTAAGGACGGCCGAGATCGACGCGACCGACTAAGTTGTCGAACGGAACGGGAGGCTCGAGAGTTGGTCGACCTTCCGGCAACGTACGTACCAGGCTAGGCCGCGCCGACCGCCACGACGCCGCCTTCACTTCGCGGCTCCGGCACGGGTTCTCCAGAGGCCTTAAGGGACTCTATGTGGAACTCGATGGCCTCGCGGATGAGCGACAGAACCACTGCACGCGAGTCACCAACGGCGACACAACCGGGGAGGTCAGGTACGTGCGCCCCCCAGTTCGTGTCACCCCTCTCAAGGATCACCGTGTACCGCATCGCCTACACCTGTTCCTTCAAGCCAGCCTGTTGCAGAATCGAGTTCAGAGTACCGCGTGGAACGTCCGAATTAAGGCGCCCGGCGACCGTAACCGTTCCGGGCTTCGATCGGTGTCGGAGCTGTCGGTGGCTTCCCCTGCTTCGTGTTACGACCCAGCCATCGGACTCCAGGAGCCTGATCGCCTCGCGTACTTTCACCGCAGAAGCTTACGTTCGTCCCCGAGAACGCCGCTCTCCATCTAGGCACTGATTGGCGTGGAATAGGCACAGAAGGTTAGGCAACTTGCGCCGATCGGCCATCAGTCTCTTGG
>DASROV010000080.1:0-7692 GCA_035646755.1 Trueperaceae bacterium
CGCCCGCGAGATCCGCGACGCGGTCGAGGACGGCAAGCGCCGCATAGCCCAACTGGCGCGCGACGGCGCCAAACTGATCGCGAACGACGCAACCTCCGCTAACGGCAAGGCGCTCGCGAACGACACGGCGTTGGGGAACGAAGGTGCGAGCCCGACCACCGGTGATGGCTGAGACAGCGCCAGTGCCGGCGGGGCAGACTGCCAGCGACACCGCCCCCGTTCAGCTCGACGACGTCATGCTGGCCATGGACGTCGTCGACACCCTGCGTCACCGCGAGAAGCTGGTGGCCGGGGAGCTCGCGGCCGAGGGCCGTGAGGAGGACATGCTCGCCCGGCTGCGCAAGGTGTACGAGGCGCAGGGCATCGACGTGCCCGACCGCATCCTCAAAGAGGGCGTCGACGCCCTACGCGAGAACCGCTTCGTCTACACGCCAAAGGGCTCCAAGGCCGGGCGACGCTGGGCGCAGCTCTACATCCATCGCGGGCGCTGGTTCATGGGGCTCGTCATCGCCATCGTCCTGGTGGCCGCCGGGCTGTTCGCATACGACTCGGCCGTGCGGGCGCCGCGCCGGACCTTGGCGGCGGACCTCCAGTCGACCCGCGCGCAGATAACGGCCGTCGCGGAGACCGACGTCGCCACTCAGCGAGCTTCCGCTCTCTACCAACAGGCGCAGACAGCGCTCTCACGCGGGGAGTACGACGACGCTCGCAACAGCCTCGAGACGATGGCGGACCTGCACGCCCGGCTCGAGCGGGAGTACACCATCCATATCGTCTCGAACCCCGACACCGGTGTCTGGCGGGTACCCGATATCAACACCGGGGCGAGGAACTACTATCTCATCGTCGAGGCCATCGACGCCAACGGCAGGCGCCTTGGCATCCCCGTCGAGAACGAGGAGACCGGCGTGACGCAGACTGTAAGCAGTTGGGGCATGCGCGTCGATGAGGAGACCTTCTACCAGGTCGCGGCCGACAAGACCGACGACGGCATCATCCAGAACGACACGTTCGGTAACAAGGAGGCCGGGCTGCTCGAACCCGAGTACGACTTCCCGACGACCGGCGGGGCGATAACTACATGGTGACCAGCATGCAAGTCCGGGCGACGCGGGACACGAACGTGGCGTCTCGCTATATGAGCCACGCGCGGCGACCGGCGAAGGGTGTGAAGTAAGTGGCGCGCATGAGCGGCAGTGAGGCGCTGGCGTCGATCACCAGGGCCGTGAAGGACGAACAGGAGCGCACACGCAAGCTCGACGGCCAGCTCTCGGCCGCCAACCAGGATCTACTCAAGCTCGACAGGCAACGCAACCAGTTGTTGCAAGAGCTGGCCAAGGTACGCATCGACTACCTCAACGCCGCCGACGTCGTCGCTCGCCTCGACGCCGCCGACCGTCAGGTGTTGGCGCTGATGCGCGATCGCGCCGAAGCGACTGGGGCCCTCCAGGGCGAGCTGGACGAGATCGAGTCCCACCGGGCCGACCTGGAACAGCGCCGCGCCGACCTCCAGGACCGCCTCGAAGGCGCGGCGAAGGCCATCGACGACGCGGAGGTGGAGGCACAGCGGCGGCTGGCGGAGGACGAGGCTTACCAGGAGCAGCTGCGCCGTACGACAGCCGCCGAGCGAGTCGCGGTGCATGCCGACGAGAAGGCGACCCAGAGCGAGCAGGAGCAGGGTACGAAGGGCAAGTCGTACCGCTCGGACCCGCTGTTCATGTACTTGTGGCGCCGCCACTACGGCACGCCCGATTACGTAGGCGGCGGCATCACCAGGTGGCTTGACGGCAAGGTCGCCAGGCTCATCGGCTACGCCGACGCTCGTGCGAACTACGCCCGTTTGATCGAACTGCCAGTCCGCCTCCGCGATCACGCCGATCAGGTCGGCGCCAAGGCCGACGAGGAGCTCGCCAAGCTGAAGCAGCTCGACGAGCAGAGCCGAGTCGCGGCCGGCGTTTCTGAACTCGAGGAGACGCACGACCGCGTCGCCGAGCAGATCGCCGAGGTCGATCAGCAGATCGCCTCGACAGCAGAGGCCGCTCAGGCCAAGCTGGCGAACCTGGAGACGTACGCCAAGGGCGAGGACGACGGCCACAAGAAGGCCGTCAGTTTCCTCAGCTCGGAGTTCGGTCGCGACGACATCAAGGCCTTGCGACAGGACGCCACCGCCACACCCTCCCCCGACGACGACGTCATCGTCGCGCACCTGCTCGACCTGGAGGCCGCTCGTGAGCGACTTGGCGAGACCGTCTCCGAGCTCAAGGAGGTTGCCGCGACCAATCGCGAGCGCCTAAGCGAGCTCGAGAAGATCAGGCAAGAGTTCGCCAAGCGGCACTACGACGCGCCGGGCTCGACGTTCGCGAACGAAAACGTGTTCGGCACGGTGCTCTCGCAACTGCTTATGGGTGCCCTGAGCGCCGAGTCCTTCTGGCGCGTGCTGCAACAGCAACGTAGCTACAACCCGCCGCGCAGCGACCCGACCTTCGGTTCCGGCGGCTTCGGGCGCGGCACGGTCTGGGGCGGCTCGACCCGCTCGCGCGGGGGCGGCGGCATCGGCGGCATGATCGGCGGCATGATCCTCGGCGAAATCCTTGGCGGCCTCGGCGACGCACTTGACGACGATCGCGGGGGCGGCTGGGGCGGCCTTGGCGGCGGTAGACCGGGCGGCTGGGGCGGCGGAAGCTTCGGCGGCACCGGCCGGGCGCGCTCGTCGCGGCCGAGTTCCCGCTCGGGCGGCATGCGGCGCGGTGGCGGCTTCAAGACCGGGGGAAGGTTCTGAGCCGCGCGATGAGGGGCCTCAGCGCCTCGGCCTTTAGCTTCATGGCGGCCCGGTTAACTACCAGTCGCGCGCTGCTCGTCGCGATCACGTCGACCTCGGCGAGGTCGTTGGCGGCCAGCGTGGCGCCGGTCTCGACGACGTCGACGACGGCGTCAGCGAGACCGGAGACGCAGGCCAGTTCGACGTTGCCGGTGAGGGCGATGACCTCGGCGGGAATAGCGTTGCGAGCCAGGTAAGCGGCCGTGATGCGCGGGTGGCGCCGAGGGGCCGGATGAGCGCGATGCGGCAGACGCCGACGCCGAGGTCGACAGGCACGTACAGGCGGCTGCCCGACTCGAGCAGCACGTCGCGGCCGACGACGCCGGCATCGGCCACCCCGAGGTCGACGTAGGCGGGCACGTCGGCGTTGCGCATGAGCAGCACCGTCGCCGCCGCCGACTCGTGGCGCATGGCACGCTCGCCCGAAGTCAGGTCGACAGGCAGCCCCGCCTCGCGCAGCCGGGCCACCGCTTGCGCCAGGACGCGCCCCTTCGGCAGGGCGAGCACCAGTGGGCGCTTTCCGGGCTGTCCGGGCTGCTCAGTCACCGTCACCGCCGCTGCTGTCGCCGTCGTCATCACCGCTTGCGCCGCCGTCTTCTTCGCCACCGGCGGCGCCATCCCTGAGGTCGAGCAGGCCCCCGCCACTGTGCAGGTACCTCGCTCCCATGGCCACCGCCTCCGCCCGCGCCGCGTTCGGGTCGGCGACCAGGGCCCGCGCCACGCGGTAGCCCTCAAGGCGCAGGCGGCGGGCACCCGCGTCGTCGAGCGAGACTACCAACTCCGCTTCAGCGGCCTGTTGGCGAGCCGCCCCGTTGGCGGCCGCGAGGAGGCGGCCGAGACCGAGCGCGAAGCCCGCCGCCCGCGGTAGCAGGGCGCCGTCGTAGCGGCCGCCGCCGAGCAGGGGCTGGCCGAAGTCGAAGGTGTAGACCCTGAAGGTCACCCCGGTGTAGTAACTAAGCCGCCGCGCCAGGCCGAAGTCGAGCATCAGCTCACTGGGATCCTCGAACTCCTCGACGACGCCGGCAAGCCGCTCGACAGCCTCTGCCGAGGGGCCGTCTGGCGCGAGCTCGCGAGCCTGCTCGATGACGGCAGCGTCGCCGTAGAGGTCGGGCACCGCCACCAAGGCGTCCGCCACCTTGCCGCGGAGGCCGTAGCGAGCGACCAGGGCGAGAACGTCGCTGGTGTCCTTGCGGTCGATGGCGTCGGCCAGCGCCAGCCGCGCCTCCGCGCTCACCTCCGCCGCGTCGAACAGCCGACTGACGAAGGCCGGGTTGCCTACCTCTACCCGCGGCGTGAGCCCCATGAGCCGCACCGACTCCCTGGCAAGGTGGATCAACTCGGCGTCGGCGCGAGCGTTGCTTACGCCGACGAGCTCGATGCCGACCTGCGTGAACTCGCGGCCGCGGGCGAGCTCGGGATCGATGGCGTGCCACACCAGGCCGTCGTAACTAAGGCGCAAAGGCACCGCTGCCCCCGCCGCCACCGCGGGGTGGTTGGTCCGCACGTAGTTCGCGAGCGCGGGCGTGAAGTCGCTGCGCAACGCCAGCACGCCGCCGTCGCGGTCGACCAGCTTGAAGGACTTGCCGGAGCGAGGACGCGACTCGTCGAGGCGCTCGAGCGCTGGCACCTCGATCCGCTGGTAGCCCCACTCGCGGTAGAGACCCCTCAGCGCCTCGATGGCCGCCTCGCGGCCAGCCGCGTCAGCGGGCGCCAGAAAACTCGTGCCGTCGGCCAGCGTCAAGGTCATGTTCTCACCGGCGCGGCCGCATCGCGCGGGCTTATGGCCCGACCTCCTCGACGGGCGGCCCGGCAAGAGCCTTGCGTGGGCCGAAGGAGGCAAGCAGCGCGACCACGGCGACCGCCGTCTCGATGGCGAAGAAGAGCAGGTTGAGGGGCGTTACGGCGCCGTCGATGATGATGCTTGCCAGCCGGCCGAGGGCCGTCGCGCCGACGAGCACGGCCGCGGCCCGCAAGAACATGGGACCGGCAGTGCGAGCGGTAACGGCCCACAGGATCATCGCGCCGAGACCAAGGTAGAGCCCGCCGAAGGTGGCACGGGCCTGACTGAAGCCGCGCGGGTCGACTACCTCCAGGCCGAGGATGCGCACCGTCAAAGCCGGGTTCAACAGGCCGAGGAGCCCAAGCGCCATGGTGATGGCGGCCGAGATGTAGGCGAGCCTGCGGCGATTCATGAGTCGTCAATGCTACCACCGCCACCCGCGCGCCTCGCCAGCAACAGGTTGTCGCGGTGGATCACCTCGTCGTAGTGAAAGGTGCCGAGGATGCCTGCGATCTCACTGGTGTGCCTACCCACGATACGGGCGAGCTCGGCGCTCGCGTAGTTGCTCAAGCCCACCCCTAACGACGCGCCGCCGTGCCGCACCTCGACGGCGTCGCCGAAGCCGAACTCGCCATGAACGCCGGTAACGCCCTTGGGCAGCAGGCTGCGTCCGGTCCCTAGGGCTCTGGCGGCTCCCGCGTCGATGTCAAGCGCACCGTGGCGCGGCTGGTTGGCGATCCACGCTTTGCGCGTCGGGACCTGCCCGCTGGCGACGAACAGCGTGCCGCGGCGCTCGCCGCGGGCGAGGGCGAGCAGCCCGTCACCGCCTCCGCCCATGACGATCGTGGGGATGCCGGCGTCGGCGGCGATCTTGGCCGCCCCGAGCTTGGTGTCCATGCCTCCGGTGCTCAACCGTCCCGCTTCCCGGCCGCCGTAGGCGCGCACGCTGCTTACGTCGTTGACCACGTCGATGCGGCGGGCGTCCGGCTTCCGGCGGGGGTCGGCGTCGTAGAGGCCGTCGACGTCGGTGAGGATTATCAGCACGTCGGCGTCCACCAGGTACGACACCCAAGCGGACAGGGTGTCGTTGTCGCCCACGCCGAGCTCGGCGGTGGCCACGGTGTCGTTCTCGTTGATCACGGGCACGGCGCCCACGGCGAGGACCGCCTCAAGGGCGTTCTTGGCGTTGACGTAACGCCTCCGGGCCTGGACGTCACCGGCCGACAGTAGTATTTGCGCCACCGGCTCTGGCGCCAGCGCTTCGGCCCAGTCGAGCATCAGCAGGGTCTGGCCGACCGCGGCGGCTGCCTGCTTCTGCGGCAGGGTAAGTGGCGGCTTCAGCCCCAATCGCTCGCGGCCGGCCGCGCCCGCCCCTGAGGAGACGAGCACCGTCTTCGCCGGCACGCCGCGGCTGCCATTAGCCGCGGCCAGGGCTCTGGCGCCGGCGGCGATCGAGCGCAGCTTGTCGCGGGTGATGTGCCCGTCAGCGTCGGTAAGCGAGCTGGTGCCGAGCTTGATGACTATGCGTCGCCAGGGCGGGGCCGGCCACGGCGCCTTGGTCTCCTTTTCGGGAGCCTCGTTGTCGGGCGTTGACGGCATGCGGCCAATGCTACGTCGTGCGCGGCCTGACGGTCGCGCCCGCCGTCCACAGGTAGGGCCAGACGCGCGCGGAGCGCCCTTAGCGCCGGCGGCGGCGTGCTAGACTCCCGCGCTAACGGTCGCGGCGCCCGCTCGGCACCCTTGACGGCGCGGGCTAAGGAGGACGGCGAGCATGCGTGTCGCGATTGTCGGAGCTACCGGAGCCGTTGGGGCGGAGTTGATCTCGCTTCTCGCGGAGCGCTCCTTCCCCATCACCAGTCTGCGCCTTTTCGCTTCGGCCCGCTCGGCGGGCAAGAGCGTGGCGTTCACCAACCGGACGCTTACCATCGAAGAGCTGCCGGCGGACGGCGACCTGGCGGCAGACGTGGTGTTCTCGTCGGCCGGCACGGCGCTGTCGCGTGAGCACGCCTGGCGCTGGGCCGCTCATGGCGCCACGGTCATCGACAACACCAGCGCTTGGCGCATGGACGAGTCGGTGCCGTTGGTCGTTCCTGAGGTAAACGGCGAAGCCGCCGCCGAGCACCGTGGGGTGATCGCCAACCCCAACTGTTCGACGATAATCGCCCTGATGGCGTTGGCCCCGCTTCACCGCGCCTTCGAGCTCAAACGCGCGGTCGTGGCCACCTATCAGGCCGTGTCTGGCGCCGGCGCCGCCGGTATCGACGAGTTGCGCGACCAGACACAGGCGGTGCTCAACGGCGAAGAGCCGCGGCGCGCGAAGTTCAAGCACCAGATCGCCTTCAACGTCTTCAGCCACGACAGCGAAGTGGGCGACGACGGTTACAACGCCGAGGAGCGCAAGCTAAGCGAGGAGTCGCGCAAGATCCTCTCGGCCCCTCACCTCGCCATCAGCGCGACGTGCGTGCGGGTGCCGGTGTTCCGGGCCCACAGCGAGGCTATCCACGCGGAGTTCGCGCGGCCCGTGAAGGTTTCCGAGGCCGAGGCGGTCCTGCGCGCCGCGCCCGGCGTGGCGCTGGTTGATGACCGGGCCGAGAACACCTTCCCCATGCCGCTCGCCGCCGCCGGCCGCGACGTCACGCTGGTCGGCCGGTTGCGTGAGGACTCGAGCCGGCCGGGCGGCCTCGCGCTGTTCGTCGCCGGCGATCAGATCCGCAAAGGCGCCGCGCTCAACGCCGTGCAGATCGCCGAAGGCCTGGTCGCCAGCGGCGCTCTGGCCGAGCAGCGGCAGTTCGCGCAGCCCGGGCGGCGCGCGTAGGTTCGAGCAGTGCTTGGGGGTAGCTAGCTCCGCGCACGTATAATCGCCTCAACACGCAGCTGCACGACCGGCGGGACCTGACTTCGGCCCGCAACTCGGAGGCCCATGAAGCTCGCCATCATCATCGACTCGACCTGCGACCTCTCCGCTGCCGAGCTCGATCAGCTCGGGGTCGAGCGAGTACCGCTCTACGTCAATTTCCAAGGCGAGACCAAGCGCGACTGGCTCGACATCACGCCTGCTGACATCATCGCCGGCGTGGCTGCCGGCGATGATGTC
>DASROV010000081.1:0-5844 GCA_035646755.1 Trueperaceae bacterium
GACCAGTAACGTCACCAAGCTCGGAGTCGTAACCGCTCGGCACCCACATGGCAGGGCGCAGGTCGGAAGGCTCGAGCCCGAAACGCTCGAGTGGGTAGTCGACGCGCACGTACGCGGTCTCGCCACGCCTGATCGTCACGCTCCCCGCGGAGGCGGGGTAAGGGTTGCCCGAACTCGAGCCGACCGCCGCGGGAGCACAGGCCGAGAGGAGCAACAAGCAGGTTGTCAATAGCGCAAGGGGTCTGAGGAACATGCCCAAAGCTAACAGACGCCTAGCAGACGGCAGATGTGAACGCCATCTCGGCGGCGCCGACGGCGCGGATGTGCTGTAGCGCGGCCAACCTGTGTTTCCGCGCTAGCTCGTGCACCGCCTGCGGGTCGCCGCTCCTCAGAGCCGCCAAGATCCCCCGGAGATCCGCCTCGCTGTTCTGCAGGACGTCGCGACAGCGGTAGAGCCTGTGGAACCGGCGCGATACGGCCCGCAGTTCCTCGATCATCTCGATGAGCCTGCGGTTCGGGGTCAACTCGAACAGTCTGTCGTGGAACTCGACGTACCCGGCGACGAAGCTGTCGAACTCCGCGGGCTCCGCCAAGTCGGCTAGGCGATCGAGCAACGCCGCCAGTCGGGCCAAGAGGTCGTGGCACACGAACGGCGTGGCCTGCTCAAGGGCCAACGGCTCGAGCTCTGCCCTCAGCTCGAACGTCCAGACGCCGTGTTCGACAGGGAACCCCTTGACCATCACCTTGGTGTGCGGCAAGAGCTCGACTAGACCCTCGCTCTCGAGCTGGCGCACGGCCTCACGCACGGGGATCGGGCTCACCCCGAAACGCTTGGCGAGCGAGTTGAAGACCAATCGTTCGCCCGGCCTCAGCTCGCCTTCGATGATCTCCTCGCGTAGCGACTCGTAGACGTACTTGAACTTCGTCACGAGATACAGCCCCCCTTTTTGGTCGGACAGACAATAGACTTAGCAGACGCCAAGATGCTAGCACCCGAACGCCGCGGCTACGTACACAGTTGCGCGCATGGGGTACGAGCCACATGAGATAATCCGCCAACGAACGCGCCACAACGGTCCCGACAGCGTCATTTTACGCGCTCGGCATGCCGCTTCACGCGAGACACCTGCCATGGCCAACGACACCCACTACGACACCCACTACGACACCCACTACGACCCCCACCCGGCCCCGATGGCCCAGACGGCCGCGACGCCGCCGCTGGCCAGCCTCAAGGGCAGTCGCCTGCGCCTGCTCGAAGAGGTGCTCGGTCATCGCGACGTCGGCAGGACCATCGAGGAGCTGAGCGACGCGCTCGAGATCACGCGAACCGCGGTGCAGCAGCATCTGACCGCCCTCGAACGGGACGGCTTGGTGATCGTGCAAGGGCTGCGCTCGACGGGCGGTCGGCCGAGCCGCACCTACGCGCTTACTGACGCCGGTCTCGAGCTGTTCCCGCGCAGTTACGCGTTGCTGGCCGAGTCGTTGTTGCGCCATGGTCGCGAGATGTTCGGCGACGAAGGCGTGAACGCGCTACTCGACAGCATGGCGTCCGAGGTGGCCGCCGACGTCGAACCGCGCCTGGCAGGCAAGACCGGACCCGATCGCCGTGCCGAGGTCGTCACTATCCTCAACGAGTTCGGTTACGGCGCCAGTGTCGACGAGGACGGTGCCATTGTGGCCGTCAACTGCGTGTTCCGCAACGTCGCGCGCTCGAGCCGCTCGGCGTGTCGCTTCGACCTTACGCTGCTTGGCGCGATGTTAGACGGCGAGGTCACCCACGGCGCATGCATGGCCGACGGCGCCTCGTGCTGCCGCTTCGAGTCCGAGTGAGCCAGGCTTAACGACCCACGTAACGACCCAGGCTCACGCAGAGTCATCCCGATGGTTTAAAGTTACCCTTCGTGTAGGGGGAGTAGCCGCCCGAAGCATATGGGCGTTCGCCATCGTCAACACGGTTGTCATCGATGACCCGGTGGTGAACACGAAGGCAAGACCCTGACGGGAGGCCGTCGTGACTGAACCCCTTTGGGCTTGGCTGACGTTCATCGCGTTCGTCATCGCCATGCTCGCCATCGACCTTGGCGTGTTTCAGCGAAAAGCCCACGTGGTCAAGCCGCGTGAGGCAGCGTTCTGGACGATCACCTGGGTGTCCTTGTCCCTGATGCTCGGTGGCGTTTTCTACTTCTGGTTGGGCTCCGAGAAGGCGATCGAGTACATCACCGGTTACGTACTCGAGTGGTCGCTGTCGGTCGACAACATCTTCGTGTTCGTGCTGGTCTTCACCTACTTCAAAGTACCGTTCAAATACCAACAACGCGTGCTGCTGTGGGGCATCCTCGGCGCTCTGGTGCTGCGGGGGATCATGATCGTCGTCGGGGTAACCCTCATCGAGGCGTTCAGCTGGATCCTCTACGTGTTCGGCGCGTTCTTGCTGTTCACCGGGATACGCATGCTGTTCTCCAAGGACGACGAGGACACCGATCTGGAGAAGAACCCCGGCCTCCGCCTGGTGCGGCGCCTTATACCGGTCTCGAGCGAATACGACGGCCAGAAGTTCTTCACCGTGAAGAACGGCGTGCGCATGGCCACGCCGCTGCTCCTCGTGCTCGTGGTCATCGAGTTCACCGACCTGCTCTTCGCCGTCGACTCCATCCCCGCGATCTTCGCGGTAACCACCGACGGCTTCATCGTCTTCACGGCCAGCATCATGGCGGTCCTTGGCTTGCGCTCGATGTACTTCCTGCTTGCCCACGTCGTGCACCGCTTCGTCTACCTCAAGACCGGCCTGGCGATCATCCTCGTCTACATCGGCATCAAGATGCTGCTTCTCGACGTGCTTCACATCCCCAGCCTGGTCTCGCTCAGTGTGATCGTCGGCGTCCTGGCGATAAGCGTGGTGGCCTCGCTGATGGTCCGCGAACCCGAGGAGCCCAAGCTGGTGGCCGACGCCGACGCAGAAGCGGGAGGCTAGGGTCCATCTGGCCAGATTCTCTGATAATCTGAGTATCGGAGGTGTGTGATAATGGCACGGACGACTAGCAGCAGTGTCGGCAAGCGCGGCACCTTGGTCATCCCCGTGGAACTTCGTCGCAGGTTTGGCCTCACCGAGGGCACTCAGGTGATCGTGGAAGAGACTGACGAAGGCATCCTGTTGCGGCCAGCGGTGAGCGTCCCCATCGAGATCTACTCAGACAGGCGCAAGGCCGAACTCATACTCGCCAACGCTGTAGACGAAGAGGATCGCGCACGGGCACGAGACGAAGTCCGTGAACTCGGACTTGACCCGGACGAAATCGAGCGCGAAGGTCCCTGAAAACGCCTACGGTGGATAGGCTGTTCATCGACGCCAACGTTCTGTTCTCAGCTGCCTACCGTGAAAACGCTGGCGTGGTCAGGCTGTGGTCGCGTGAAGCCGTGATCGTCCTGACGTCGGCATACGCCCTTGACGAGGCGCGGCGCAACCTGATCACGCCACAGCAAGCTAACCGCCTTGAGGAACTTGTCCAGAAGACGCAGCTCGTGAGCACGGGGACCGTCCAACCGGTCGACCGCCAAGGCATCGAGCTACCGGAGAAGGACTGGCCGATCGTCGCCGGCGCCCTGGCAGGTGCCTGCACCCACCTGATAACGGGCGATCGCCGGCACTTCGGGCCGCACTTCGGCAAGCGGCTGATGGGTCTGTTGGTGGTGACACCCGCCACATACTTGGCCGAGAACCGTGGCCGTAGCTGAGCGATCTCACAGCTCCCGCACTACCCGGCAGGGGTTGCCGACAGCCAACACGCCTGCCGGCAGATCGCGCAAGACCACGCTGCCGGCCCCAACGACGGTGTTCTCGCGGACGTTGACACCGGGCCAGATCACCGCCCGCCCGCCGATCCACACGCCGTCACCGATGGTGACGCTCAGCGCGCACTCGAGGCCCGACGCGCGCGTTGCAGGGTCGAGCGGATTGCTGGCCGTGTAGACGTGGACCCCGGGTTGGGGACCTGCATCGACTTCGAGCTCCCGTAGGCGCGGGCCCAGCGGCCATCGGCCTTCGCGACCTCGACTTGCGACAGCCCGTGCTCGGTCATGCGCCCTTCCTCTATGAGTCGAGCGATGTTCTCGACGTTGATCTGGCTCCAGCAGAGCACGACGTCGATGGCCTACTTGAGCGTGATCGACTTTCGACCCGAAGCCACCTTGTGGATCTTGATCCAGACCTCGTCGGCCGTGTCGTGGTGTTCGCCGAGCCAGCGGTTAAAGGCGTCGGCGAACTCGTGCACCTTCGCCGGATCGACCTCGACGGAGGCCATCAGCCGCCCGCTCCCGACAGACGGACCGGGCGTACCGCGAGCGTGCCCATCTCATGGCGCCGTCCCCGCTCGCGCCGCCAGCAGTTTTGAAGGCTCGTCGCCGATCAGGCCGCTGACCCCCAGCTCGAGCAGTTTCTTGGCTAGTGCCTGGTCGTTGACGGTCCAGGCGAAGACCGCCAGGCCCGCCTTGCGCCAGGCCGCCATCGTGCCTTCGTCGACGAGGTCGTAGTGCGGATGCACGGCGGCCACGGTAAGGCATGGCAAAAGCTCGAGGTGGACCTCGTCCGCGGCTAGGAGCGCCAAGGGGGTGCCGACGGCAAGGCGACCCAGCCTTAGCAGCGCGTGCGGGTCGAACGACGAGACCCAGGCGCGCGCCTTTCCCTGCGCGTCCCAGCCCGCCAGCGCCTTCGCCAGCGCAACCTCACGCCCGTCGGGTCGAGGCACGGCAGGCTTCAGCTCGATGTTCAGGTAGGCTTCCGGCCACGCAGCAAGAAGGTCAAGCAGCTGGGCGAAGGTTGGCGCGTGTGGAGCCAGGGCCCTGAACTCCGCCGACGCCAGTTCGCTGATGGCTCGCCCACCGACGTCGGAATCGTGGTGGACGACGAGTTCGTCATCGAACGTCAACTGCAGGTCCAGTTCGACCCCATCGGCCCCGGCGCTCAGGGCCGCCTCGAACGACTCGAGGGTGTTCTCGGGCGCCAGCTTGGGAGCGCCCCTGTGGCCAAGTAGCAGTGGCCGGCTCGACTCCAAGAACATCTTCGGCTCCTCCTCGGCAAGGTTCACGGGCTCAACGTGGCCATCGGTCACGGTGGCACCCGGTCACTTCTCGAAGTCTATGAGGCCTTTCAGGAACAGACGCTGTAGCAAGACGATGATCAGCATGGGCGGCAGTATTGCCAGCACCGTCATGGCCAGCGCTTGGTTCCAGAGCGGCTGCGTCTCGGCCGCGTTGACGATGCGCTGGATGCCGACGATCACCGTGACCAGCCGGTCCTGCTGCGCGACCAGCAGCGGCCAGAGGTACTGGTTCCAGCCGTAGAGGAAGAGGATGACGGACAGCGCTGCGATGTTGGTGCGGGAGATGGGGAGCAGGATGCGCGTCATGAAGGTCATGGGACCCGCCCCGTCGATCTGCGACGCCTCGAGCAGTTCATCCGGCACGGACATCAACGTCTGCCTGAAGAGGAACGTGGCCGTCGCCGAGGCGATAAGCGGGAGGATGAGGCCGGTGTAGGTGTTGATGAGGCTCCAGCGCAGGCTCACTTCGATCCCGGCAAGCGCCTCGATGACACGGTCGAGGCGCGTGATCTCGAGCAGGCGTTGCAGCGGAGCGAGCACGTTGGATACGACGTCGTAAGTGGGCACGATGCGGACCTCGACGGGCATCATCAGCGTGATGAAGATCAGGAAGAAGGACAGGTTCCTGCCGGGGAAGCGGAAGTAGACGATGGCGAACGCCGCCAGGTACGACACCACGATCTTGCCGACGGTGATGCCGACGGCCATGACGAAGGAGTTGAACAGCATGCGCGTCGCGGGGACC
>DASROV010000082.1:0-3678 GCA_035646755.1 Trueperaceae bacterium
CGCGCAGGCTGGTCTCGACCTGCGCGTGCGCCCGGCGACGAGCGGGGTGCTGCTTATCGTCCGGATCCCGGCCCCGCACCCGCGTGGCGCCATGGAGGTCGTGGAGGCCGACGGTTCAGTCTTCAAGATCCCGCCCGGCCACTACCCGCCACCCGGCACGTGCCGCATCTGGTTCCCGGAACGCCCGCCAGGCCAGCAGCCGCCACCCGGAGACTGCAGCGAGCTCGACCGCCAAGTTCCCGCTGGCGCCTACTTGGTCTACGGCTAAGCGTCTACGGCTAAGCGGACTCGAACCAGCGGCGAAGCACGTTAGCGCTCACCAGCTCACGCCCGGCGGCGACGTTGGCGCGTAGCTCCCTCTCGATGGAGCGCAGCTGATCGTCCCATTGCTCCGCGGGCACCTTTAGCCTAAGGGCCATCACCAGCTCGGCCTGGCGGTAATCGAGACACAGGGAGATCGCCGCGCCGCCGCCGGCCGGATCGGGCGCGTGCCGCCTGAAGCCGCGTAGGAACGGCCCAAGGAAGTCGTTGGCGGCCTCGTCGGCCGGCCGTCCGGGTTGCCCACGAACGGCGTAGTAGAGCGGCATCGCGAGGTCGAAGACGTACGGCCCGTAGGCGGAGTCATCGAAGTCGATGGCGGTCCAGCGCTCATCGTCGAGCAGCAGGTTGCCGTGGTGGAGATCGGCGTGGATCAGCCCGAAGTCCGGTCCGGGCTCGAGCAGGGGCGCAATCCGCGCCGCTAGCTTCTCGGCGCCCGCGACGAAGCCGGCGTCGTCCGGAACGACCGTCTCGAAACCGCTGGCGTAGGCCTGCGCGCGCAGGAGGCGCCTGCGCGGTCCCGGCGGGGTGAAGCCCCGGGAATGAGCCTGCAACTGTCCGAGCAGCGCACCCCAAGCCTCGACTCCCTCGTCGGTCCAATCGGCGGGCTTGGTCAGCACTCCGGGTGCGCGCCTGAACGCGACGAGGATCTTCTCTGGGTCGCCCAGCCGCTCGACCCACGCCCCGCTCAGGGCCGGCAGCGGCTCCGCCACCGGAATGCCCGCCTCGCGCAGCGCCAGCAGCCAGTCGACCTCGGCGCGGACCTGGTCGACGCTGCGGTGCTCGGGCGCGATGACCTTGAGGATGCTCGGCCCCTGAGGACCGTCGTACGCGTAGACGTCGCTCTCGAAAGCGCCAAGAGGTTCGAGGGCGGTGGACTCAACGCCGTAGAGCGCCGAGGCGGCGTGTAGCTGGGCGGGCGGCGAGGGTCGCGACGAGTCTATCGGCGGGTCCGGAGGCGAGACTGGCGAGTGGTCTGTCGGCATGCGAAAGCGTAAGTCGTGGACAGCGAGGAAGTGGTGTGACTGCCAGTAAGCCCGTCCCCGGCACTCGTCTGTCGTGGCGTAGCAGTCGATCACCTTATAGGGCGCATCAGCTATGGTGGCTCAGTGACGGCGTCAACATCCGAGCACGACCGTGTGTGTGTACCTCTGTAATGGAGGTGCCAACGGACGTGGAGTTGGTCGCACGCGTTGCTGCCCGAGACGAAGCGGCGTTGATCGAACTACATCAACGCTACGCCCCCTACCTGGCGGCCGTCGCAAGGCGCATGCTCAAAGATCCGGACGAAGTACAGCAGTGCGTGCAGGACGCCTTCGTCAACCTGTGGAACCACGCGGGGCGCTTCGACGATGCCAAGGCGAGTTGCAAGACTTGGCTCGTGACGATCTGTCACCGGCTCGCCATCAACCGGATCCGCGGTACCAAGTTGCAGACCATGCCGCTTGCCGAGTGGGACGCCCCTGATCGCCAACCCGACCACGTCGAGAGGGTCGTGATGCGCGACGCGGTCGACGGCCTCGAGGAGGAGGAGCGTGAGCTCATCGAGTTGGCCTTTTACCAGGGCATGTCGCACTCTGAGGTCGCGACCCTTACTGGCCGGCCCCTCGGAACCGTCAAGACGAAGATCAGGGGCGCATTGACGCGCCTCCGCGCGACGTTGACGGGAGAGCCGGAGTGACCGTCGACCGCGACACCCTGTCCGCCTACGCGTTCGGAGCCCTGACGCCGGATGAGGAGCGGCGTGTGGCCGAGCATCTCAACAAGCATCCGGAAGATGCAGCCTACGTGCGCGATGTTTTAGAGGCGCTGGCCGAAGTAGCGCTGAGCCAGACACCCGCAGAGCTACCGGCAGGTAGCGAGCAGGCTCTGCTTGACCGGATCCGCGCGCAACCCAACGAAACGTCTGGCCTCGAAGCGCGGCAACGCGAGCTGCCGTCCAGCCGCCAGGGCCGAGGACGCTCGGGCGCGCCAGCACGCCGTTACTGGTGGCCGACACTCGCCGCGGCTGCGGTCGTCGTCATCGCCCTGGTCACGCTTCTTAGACAACCAGACCTCGACGCTAGGATCGCCGCTCGACTCAACGAGGCCTGCGCTGAAGCCGGTGTCGTCTGCGAAACGCTGCTCAGCGACGATCAGCAGCCTCTCGGGACGGTCGCGCGGCTACCCGACGCCCAGTTACTGGTCGTCTTGGACACCCCCCCGCCTGACGGCCAAGTGTTCCAAGCATGGGCGATCGTAGACGGTGTCGCCAGTAGTCTCGGCGTGTACCAGGGTCGCGTACTGGAGGTCGACACTCCTCTCGTCTCTGGCGGCGCGTTCGGTATCACTATCGAGCCGCCCGGCGGCAGCCCGCAGCCCACCAGCACGCCGATCGTGGTCTTGCCGCTGTAAAGCACGGGCGGCACCTACGGGCCCCACATCCGAATCGGGACGCCTCGTGTACCTACCTTATGAACGACCCGAACAGACGGGTAGTTCGGAAGGGTAGGAGTCACATGATGATCCCGAACGCTAAATTGACGGATTCGCCGGTTCACCACAGGAGAGCAGCGAGGCTGCTGGCCGGACTGCTGCTCATGGCGGTAGGTGCCACTGCCACGGCCCAGACGCCGGCTCTAGCGGTCAGCCCACAACAGCTGGTTGACGGCGCGCTCAGCATCGACGCGCTTACCTTGGCTGAGGACGGCTTCGTCGTCGTACATGCCTTCGACGAGGCCGGTGACCTCGTGCTGACGCCTCCGCTGGGACTCGTCTTCCTCGAAGCGGGCGAGCACGCCGACGTAGTTGTGGCCCTCGACCAGGCCCTGTTGGACCAGTACGGTTACGGGGAGACGGCCAAGGACGTACTGCCGATGCTCCACATCGATGCCAACGACAACACGACCTACGAGTTCCCAGAGGGCCCCGACGTACCGGTGATGGTGGACGATGCGATGGTCGTCGCCGCGCTGCCGTTGACCGTGAGCGGCGCGATGGGCGCCATGGACCACGGCCACGGAGCAGGGTTGACCCCGGCTCTGCTAGCGACCTCACAGACGGCCCCCGCGACCTTCGCGTTCAGCCTCGACACGGTGACGCTTGCCGAAGACGGCTTCGTCGTCGTCCATGCGTTTGACACCGCTGGCGAACTGGTGCTCACCCCGCCGCTTGGCCTCATCTACCTCCAGGCCGGCACGCACGAGGACGTGGGCATCGGTCTAGACGCGGGTCTGCTGGCGCAGTACGGCTACGGCTCGAGCGCGAAGGACGTCCTGCCCATGGTGCACGTAGACGCCAACGGCAACACGGCCTACGAGTTCCCTGACGGACCGGACGTGCCCGTGATGGTCGACGGCGCGATGGTCGTCGCTACGGTTG
>DASROV010000083.1:0-2928 GCA_035646755.1 Trueperaceae bacterium
CCGCTGGGTGTTGCTGCGCGAGGCCGACTACGACGAGGCTCTTTCCTTCTTCCGTCGCCACGACTCCAAGGTCGTGTTCTGGGCGCGGTTCATCCCCGGCGTGCGCAGCCTCATCTCCCTGCCGGCCGGCGTCGCAGGCATGAGCCTACGCCGCTTCGCGGTCTTCACGATCCTCGGCACGCTCATCTGGAACGTAGTCCTGGTAACGGCCGGCATGTTCCTCGGCCAGCGCTGGGACCGCGTTCTCGCCGTCGTCGACCGCTTGGAGAGCGTGTTGTGGGTGTTGCTCGCGCTGTTCGTCGTCGGTTGGTTCGTGTGGCAACGCCGCGCCGGGCCCGCGCGCGCCGCCGACGGCCAAGGTAGCGGCTGAACCGCGACTGAGCAGCGGCTGAACTGCGTCTTCGCCGCAGCGCGCGCCTCGCTTCACAGCAACGGCGTCAGCCCCTGTCGATAAGACCGTGCGCCCTCAGCGCCCGGAGGTTGTCGAGCGTGATTACCCCGGCCCACGCCGTCCTGCTTTCCTCCCAAGCGGCGGCGTCCGCTGAGCCCGCCGCTGCGCCCCAGTCCCATACCGGCCACCAGGCGCCGTCGTCGGCCTGCTCAGCGAGCAAGCTGTCGAGTTCGAGCACGACGTTGTCGGCAAGCGCGTCGGCAAGCGACGAATCGGGTCGCGGCGCCAAGGTAAGGGCGCGCGGGCCGTAACCCCCGCTGGCACCGCCGTTCAGCGCGGCGCGCGCGGCGGCAGTGAGGAGCTGGCGAAGCGGCTGGCGGATGTCGCCAGGAACGCCGGCGGCGTCGAGCAGGCGGCAGGCGGCCTGCAGGTCGTGCATCTCCAGGCCCGAGCCTTCGCCTGCTAGTTGGGCCTCGACCTCCCGCAGGACCGAGCGGCTCAACTCCTCCAACCAGTCACGGTCGACGTCGGCGACAAGACCGTGAAGGTGTGCGACGATCTCCGCCTTGGGGTTGAGCTTGTAGCCGTGGAACCGCTCGGCCAAGCCGTCTCGCGCCCACCAGGGCGCGTGGGGGTAGTCCGCGGCGTCAGGTGGCACGATGCGCCAGGTGCCGTTCGCCTCGTCGAGGCTGTCGATGAGGTACTCCGCCAGTGACTTGACCATGGGGTGTGATGGCGGCGCGCCGATGCCGGCAAGAACCCGCAAGGCAACGCTCGAGGCGAGCGCGCCGCTAGTGGGGGTGTGCGCATCGGGCTCGAGCCCGTGACCGAAGCCGCCGTCGTCGTTCTGGAATGCGGCGAGCGCGTCGAGTACCGGCCAAGCTGGTGCGCCCTCGAAGTCGTGCTCGAACAGGGTCAGCTCGAGGGGGCGAGCGTGGTCTAAAAGGAACGCTCTAGCCTGAAGGTAGCGTTCCGTCGTCAGGCGCGGCATGCACGAGCATACCCGGTTCATTGACGCTGAAGTTGACCATCACCAGCCGCTCCCCGCCGGTGGTGGTGTAGTCGCCGACGCTGGTTACATTGATGTCGCTTACTACGTGTTCGACGCTGCCGTTGGCACGGTGAAGGGGTCCCTCGAAACGCAGGCTCTGCCCCACCTTGAGGCTCTCGGGCAGGCGTCCATCGCTATTCCCCGGGCGCCAACTACCGGGCATCGAGGCCGTGTCGCCGTCGGAGTCGCGGACCTCACGAAGGACACCGAGACCATCGATGCCACCAAGCACGGCTGCGGTCATCGACAGCTCCATGGTCGGCTCGTCCGCCTGACGGTCGTCCCTGGCCTTCAGTTCGGCGTCTTCCACGGCCCGTTCCTCGCCGTCAGGGTCGATGGCGTGGCCCTCGAGCGGCTCTACGCGGGCCAAGGGTGCCGGGTAGACCTTCTCCCGCGCGTCCTGCTCGACCTCGTGAAGCGAGTCCTGGCCACGCAGGGTGCCGTCCTGTTCGTCACTTATGCCGATGTCGCGTTCGATCTTGTTATCGAGTTGCACGTCGCGAGCGTCCCTTGCCATCACTGCCTCCTGTTGCACTTAGCTAGGTTTCAGGTGGACTGCTATGAGGCACATGGTAGGGAGCCGCCTTGAACGCTTGGTACGGTGCGCGTGAGTAGCGTGAGCGCCTCGCCACGGTGCGTGATCCGCGCTCGTCTTCAGTACTCGACCTTGGTACCAGATTCCCGCCACCGCTCGAACGGGGCATTCGCGCCAGTGACGTCGACCTGCTCAACGGGCATCAGGGGCGCCACATCCCGCCTCTCGATGTAATCGTAGAAGGCCGCGTCGTCGAAACCGGCCCGCGCGGCGTCGTGCCGGTCGGCGGCGTAGTAGATGTGCTCGATCCGCGCCCATAGCGCCGACGACAGGCACATCGGGCACGGCTCACAGCTGGCGTAGAGCGTCGCCCCGCTGAGGTCGAAGGTGGCAAGTTCCCGGCACGCCGTGCGGATGGCCGAGACCTCGGCATGCGCGGTAGGGTCGTTTTCGATAGTCACCCTGTTGGCGCCCTCGAAGACCTTCCCGTCGGCGGTGACGACCAGCGCCGCGAAAGGTCCACCGCCGCGGGAGACGTTGAGCACGGCCAGTTCAACCGCACGCGCCAGGAAGTGTTCAGTGGGACTGCCCATTCGTCAAGCCTAGCGTCTCCGGGGTAACCCGGTGTCCCTCGGGTAAGGTCGGCCCGGCGCCCGCGTGATACTTTCCTTGGATGGTCGTTGGGGTGGATTTCGGGTTGAGCGTTACCGACGCGGTGGCCATCGAAAACGGCGAGTCGGTCGGTCATGCCGCCCTTTCAGAGCCCGGCCCGGCGTCGCTCAGCGTGCTGGAGCGAGCGCTCGAGGCGCTAGCATCTACCCTCCCTGTCGCCAGCTCGCTGGCCGGGCCGGTCGGGGTCACCGGCGGCCGCTCGCGAGAACTACCAGCTAGTCACGCTGGGCTCCAACTGCTACAGGTAGCCGAGCCCGAGGCAGTAGCGCGCGGCGGGCT
>DASROV010000084.1:0-2209 GCA_035646755.1 Trueperaceae bacterium
CGACGCGGCTTGAACCTCCCGAACCTCGGCAACCCCTAGACAGTGAACCTCACAGCGTCACCCAGCAACGGCAAGCTCGCGATTCTCAGATCGGCGAGTACCCGCGTGGTCCCGTCGTGCTCCACGCGAACGAGTCCGAAGAACTCAGCGAATCGCTCCAAAGCTCGCACGCGGAAGCACCTACTGATCACATCTTCAGGTTCCCAGAAAGGATGTCCTTCCACTTCAGCCACCGCGGCGGGGAAGGCGTGCAGGAACTGATCGGAGTAGAACTCGGTTGGTCGAGTCTCGCCGCCATAGCGCGTCAAGAGATAGGCGGTGAACGCCCAGGACCGCTGGATGATGGAGAGTTCCTCATACCGGTCCGCGTACGGCCAGTTGAAGTCCTCTACGTACGCCCTTAGCAGGGCCGGGTAGACGCCGCGCACGCCGTGGTCTTCCAGCAGCCGTCTAGCCTTGCGCGTGAGCTCGAGTCGTCCACGGTACTTCCGAACCAACCCTGCCAATCCCGCGACGATCCGCGTGACTTCCAGGGCTTTGAAGTCCGCCTCCTTATTAACTGGATACGGGCCCAGGTAGAAGGGCCCCTCCGAGTCAACATCGTTGGAGTACAACTCGGCGGCAGTTCGACTGAAGGCTCGCGGTAGGTTTCCTTTCTCGGTCAGTTTGAGGCCACCGTCGCTGAGTTCGTCGGCCAGCAACATGAAGAGGTCGGAGATCTGTGCCGACGGTTCGGTGTCGAGGACCTCGGGAAGCGTGACGATCTCGGGCGAATCGAAGGGGTCGTAGAGGAGCCGCTGCATCGCGTCAGAAGAGAGGCCGTGGAACTCCGGGAGAGGCGTCCTATTGCGTCTGTGGACGAACTCGTCGAGGTTCGCCTGGAGATCTTCCATCGAGGTGAACTCATGGCCCGCCAGCTCCGCGGCGATCTCCTCGTTCAGGACTGCCGCCTGGTTCTTGACGCCGCCGCTACCAAGCTTGAGGTGGCAGTGTTTGTACTTCTTCCCGCTGCCGCAGGGGCACGGTTCGTTTCTGCCGATGTTGGTCACGCTTCTTGGCTCCTCACGGTTGACGTCAGACTTGTGCCGGCTGTAGGGCCCAAGTGGCCAAGCGCGACGACGTTCACGCCGTCGGGGCGGCGATAACTAGCGTTGCCGGCGGTCAGCACGTTCAGCGTCCTGAGTCGGGCGCCCCGGTCCTGTGAGACCCTATCGGACAGTTTGATGAGGTTACGCGCAGCAGCATCAATACTCTTCACGCCGCCCAATTTGACCTCGAAGGCCGACCAACTCCAATCTGTCAGCTCGACGATGGCGTCGACCTCCAGCCCGGTCTCGTCACGATAGTGGTAGACCCTACCGCCCAATGCTCCCGCGTGGACTCGAAGGTCGCGGATACAGAGCGATTCGAAGAACAGCCCAAGTGTCTTGGGGTCGCCCAGCAACGCAGTCCGGCTCGCTCCCAAAGCTGCCGCTGCCAGCGACGGGTCTATGAAATGCCACTTCGGTTGGACGCGAAGGCGAATCTTTGAGCGCAGGTGTGGCGCCCAGGCCGGCTGCTCCTCGAGGACGAAGATTCGCGTCAGGGCGTCTAGGTATTTGCGTACGCTCTGCGCCGATACACTCGTGCCTGCCGGTGCGTCGATCTCTGCCTCCTCGCTCAACCGGGCGGCCGTGACTTCGGTAGCAGTGTTTCGAGCGAGCGCCCGCATCAGCGCTTGCATCCGGACAGGGTCGATTCTGAGGTCGGCGCCTGGTAGGTCCACTCGAGCGATGTCGTCAAGGTAGCTACTCAGATAGGAGGTGGCGGATCGTCGAGGCTGCTCGATCAGCGCCGGCCATCCTCCTCGCTCGATAGCGGCCGCGTAGTCCTCGACCGTCGGGCCACCGTACCCGCTGATAGCCCGGCTCTCGAAGATGTCTGCGAGCGAAAAGGCTGCAAGGGCTTGGCCGCTCTCAGCGATAGTCATGGGTCGTAGCGTCACGCGCCCGAAACGGCCGGCGCCGCTGTGTCGAGTGACGTCGTCTTCCGGTGTGGCCGAGCCGGTAAGTATGAACTGCCCTGGCTCCCTGCGCCGATCGACCTCGTGCCGTACCGCGTTCCATAGCGGCGGCGCCAACTGCCACTCGTCGATGAGCCTCGGAGCATCGCCGCCCAGTAGGGTGCCGGGTGAGGCGTTGGCCAGCTCCGCCAGTTCGGGAGATGAGTC
>DASROV010000085.1:0-9852 GCA_035646755.1 Trueperaceae bacterium
CGATGTACCAGGCCAACTTCGGCAGCCAGGTCTACCCCGCCGGCGGCGACATCATCACCACGGCCAACGGCGACCCGGTCGAGACCATCGCCGACCTGCAACGGCTCGTGCTGGCCAGTGAAGAGGGCGACGAGGTGCAGCTCGAGGTATGGCGCAACGGGGAGGTCCGCGAGGTAAGTCTCACGCTTCAGGTAGTGGAGGAAGAGGCGCCGCCATCCGAAGAGGCCGAGTAACGTCACCAGGGACGTACTTTCCCGTCGGAGGGCCGTGTTAGAGTCCGCATATGGAGCGTCCTGGACGGCATAACTGCGTTGGCCTCGTGTTGTCGGGAGGCGGCGCGCGCGGCTTCGCGCACATCGGCGTCCTTCGGGTGTTGGAGCGCGCCGGCGCGAAGTTCGACGTCGTTGCCGGTACCTCGATGGGCGCCGTACTCGGCGCCCTTTACGCCGCCGGCAAGAGCCCAGACGAGATCTACGACATCGCCCTCAACACCGGTTGGCGTGACGTCGTCGACATCTCCCTGCAAGCGGGCCTGATAAAGGGCGACCGCCTGGAGGCGTTCCTCGCCAGTCACCTGCCGCGCTCCTTCGCTGACCTGAAGCTGCCTTTCGCGGTTACCACCACCGACATCGAGAACGGCGAGGACGTCCTCATCACCGAGGGTGACCTCATCAAGGCGGTGAGGGCGTCGATAAGCTTCCCTGGGGCCATCGAGCCGATCCAGTACCTGGGCCGGACGCTGGCCGACGGCGGCATCGTCAACAACCTGCCAGTCTCGGCGGCCACCGTGCTCGGGGCCCAACCGCATCGTCGCATCCGACGTCACGGCCGCCAGGCAGTCGGTCTACCGCACGCCCAACGAAGAGGGGAACTGGTGGGAGCGGATGGTCGCGACCGTGAAGCTGGAGCGGCGCAACCCGATGCTCCAGATGTTGTTGCGCAGCAGCGACATCATGCAGTCGATACTCGTCGACATCAACGCCAGCCTCCACCCACCCGATCTGCGCATCCGCATGAACATGCCTCAGTACCGCGTCGAGTCGTTCAAGGATTTCGAGGACATCGTGGCGATAGGTGAGAAGACCGCCGAGGCCACGCTGGCGGCAAGAGGCGGTTGGGAGTTCTGCATGGCGCTTGGCCGCGATGCCGAACTGGCGATCGCCGAGAACGGGGGCTCGGCTCCCGCGTTGCCGGCTCCTTGGGCGCCGGCCGCGGCCGCGAAGTCACCTCGCCTTCTGGCGGGCGCCGTGGCCAGGGCGGCAAGCAGACGCGGCACGAAGCCGGGGCGACCACCGCACTGAACGGACGCCCGCTCACGCCAGCACGCGGTCTGCTCGCGCTGGCTGGGGGCCTGCTGCTCGGTGCGCTGCTGGTAAGCTTCGTCGTTACCGCCGCTCGTGTCACCGGTCGCAGCATGGAGCCGACCCTGCACGATGGCGACCTCGTGCTGTTGGCTCGCCCCGCCCTCGACCGCTCGACCCTGCGCCGCGCCGGCTATGAGGTGGGCGATGTCGTCGCCGTGAGCGCGCCGAACGACGTGGGGCTGGTGCTCAAGCGCGTGATCGCGGTCGGCCCCGTGAGCGTGGCGATGACAGACGGCGTCGTCACTGTTGCCGGTGAGGTCGTTGAAGTCGGGGCCAGCGACGGTTACGCCGGTAGCAGCGACCTGCCCGCGCTGCGGGTAACGAGCGATGAGCTCTTCGTCCTCGGCGACAACCGCCGACCGTTGGCAAGCAACGACTCGAGAACGTTCGGACCGGTGGACGCCAGCGCGGTCCGCAGCCGGATGATCGCGCGGCTGCCGTGGCCCCCGGCGGCCAACGACTAGCCGAGCCGGCGCTCAGCCTTCTGCGTTCGTCTCCCCCGCCAAGCCGAGCTCCGTGGCCCGGCCCTGCATCGCCTCCAACACGAACTGCGTGTGTTCCCACAGGTCCACGCCAAGCTCCTCGGCGCCGCGCCTGACGTCGTCGCGGTTGACACCGCGCGCGAACGCCTTGTCTTTGAACTTCTTCTTCAGGCTCTTGATGGTCAGGCCCGCGATGTCCTTGTCCGGGCGCACCAGCACCGCCGCGGTGATGAGGCCGGTCAGCTCGTCGCAGGCGTATAGCACCTTGGCGAGCTGGCTGTCGCGGGGCACGCCGGTGAAGTCGGCGTGACCGAGGATGGCGTCGGTGATCTCCGCGGCGTAACCCCTGCGCTTGAGCTCGCGCACGCCCACGTACGGGTGGCCTTCCTCGGTGCCGTCGACGAGTGGGTACCGCTCGTAGTCGAAGTCGTGAAGGATAGCGGCGACTGCCCACTGCTCTTCGTCGGCGCCCTGAGCCCTCGCGTAGGCCGCTACCGCGGCCTCCACCGCCAGCATGTGCTTGCGGAGACTGGCCGACTCGGTCCAGGCCTCCATCAGCTTAAAAGCCTCGTCACGAGTCGCGCCTGTCGCTGTCATGCTCCTGAATCTAGCAAGCGCGGCCGCCGGCCGGGGCGGGCGACGAGCGGCCGCTGTCGCCTAGAAGCGCCCGCTACCGCGACGCCAGCCACCTTTAGCGACAACTGCTAGCGGCCAAGGACCCTATACTCGCGGCCATGATGGTGACGCCTCGTTACGCACATGCCTACCTCGGTTTGCGGCGGTGAAGCGCGACCCTCGCTTCGAGGTCGTCGCCGACGTCACCGCCGCCGCGACCGAAGCGATCTCCGCCTGCGTCGTCGAGGCTGTGAGGAGCCGAGGTCGGGCGGTGCTGTGCCTCAGCGGAGGCAGCACGCCACTCCCCGTCTACCGGCGCCTGGCCGAACGAACCGAACTGCCGTGGGAACACGTGCTGTTCGCCTGGGGTGACGAGCGCTGGGTGCCGCACGACCATCCCGACAGCAACTTCAACGCCGCAAGGGAGGCGCTGCTCGATCATCTGCCGGTGCCGGGCGAGCAGGTGCTTGCCTGGCCGTACGGCGACGACCCGGACGCCGCGGCCCGCGCCTACGCCGCGGCGCTGGCGGCTCGCCTCGGCACGCCGGCCGCCGGCCAGGCGCTGTTCGACCTCAACCTGCTTGGCCTTGGCGCCGACGCGCACACCGCCAGCCTCTTCCCAGGCACCGGTGCTGCCTTACGAAGTGAGGTGGCGTTCGCTACGCAGGTGCCGGGCGTCGGGTGGCGCCTCACCCTTAGCGCTCCGACACTAAGCAGTAGCCGGACGGTGTTGTTCCTGGTAGCGGGCGAGGGGAAGCGCGCGGCGTTGGCCGCGACCTGGCCGACCGCCTGGCACGAGCTCGGCGTGGCAACTGACGGCGCCGCGGCGCCGGCCGCTGCGGCCACTCGACCGGCCGCGGCATCGGTCGACAGCTACCCGGCACGGGCGGTCACCGCTATCGACGATCTCGTCGTCGTCACCGACCAGAGACACTGATCCAACCCGGGACGCTCAGCCCGTCGCCCAGGTAACGGCCTGCGCGTCGGCCTGCGCGACGAGGCCGTCATGGCGGGGGTAACAGCGCACGCCGTAGTCGAGGCGACCACTCAACTCCGGGGTGAAACTCGCCTCGTAGCGCTGCTTGCCGTCGGGGCCCCTGGCGCCGCTTGGCGCCAGCCGCACCGTGCGTAGCTCGTTCTGCATGGCGTACTCAACCTGGCTATACACCATCTCGACGACGATCTCACTCGGCTCGAAGCCGGGGGCGATGAGCACAGCGCTCACCCCCACGGCTTCACCGCTCTCGAACGTGTCGCCCTCGACCTTGACCTCGCGCAGCCTCACGGCCGACCAGTCGTCGGCGACGCGCTCGCGCCACTGCGCCAGGCTCTTGGCGAGCGCCGCGTCGTTGCGGCTGAGGTCGGCCTCGCGGCGGCTGGCCGGCAGGTAGTAGTGCGTGACGTACTGCTTGACCATGCGTTGAGCGTTGAACTCAGGAGTAACGCTCGCCACCGCCGCGGCCGAGCGCTTGAGCCACTCAAGCGGAAGCGGCGCGGTACCCGCGTCTGCGCCGAGCGCGCGCTCGCGCTGGTAGTAAAGCGGCACCACCTCGCGTTCGAGGATGGCGTATAGCGAGTCGGCGTCCGAGGCGTTGCCGCGCTCTTCATCGGCGTAGCTGCGGCCAGAGCCGATGGCCCAACCGTTGTCGCCCCTAAACGCCTCCGGCCACCAGCCGTCGAGCACCGAGAGGTTGAGAACGCCGTTCATGGCGGCCTTCTGACCGCTGGTACCCGATGCCTCCAGCGGCCGCCGCGGGTTGTTCAGCCATACGTCGACACCGCGCGTGAGGGCCCGACCAACGGCCATGTCGTAGTCCTCGACGAACAGGACCTTGCCGGCGAAGCGCGGGTCGTACGAGAGCTGCTGGATGCTGGCGATCAGCGCCTGACCCTGTTGATCGGCAGGATGCGCCTTGCCCGCGAACACCAGTTGGACCGGCCTCTCGGCGTCGCTGAGGACGGCGTGTAGGCGCTCGAGGTCACGGAAGATCAGGGTGGCACGCTTGTAGGCAGCGAAGCGCCGGGCGAAGCCGATGGTAAGGGCCTCGGCGTCGAAGATGGCGGCCGAGTCATGCAGCGCTGTCGGGCTGGCCTCGTGGCGCCTCAGCTGCCGCTCGAGTCGCCGCCTCAGGAACCTCAGGCTCTGCTCCTTCAGGGAGCGCCGCACCTCCCACAGCGCGGCCGGGTCGACGTCCTCCAAGGCCCGCCACAGCTCCTCATCGTCGACCCTTAGCTTCCAGTCATCACCGAGCGTGTCCGCGACCAGGCGCTGCATCGCCGGCGCCATCCAGGTCGAGACGTGGACCCCGTTGGTGATGTGCCCGATGGGCACCTCTTGCAGCGGCACGCCGGGCCACAGGTCGGCCCAGATGCGTCTGCTGGTCTCGCCGTGCAGCGCCGCCACGCCGTTGCGTCCCGACGAGAAGCGGATGGCCAGCGCCGGCATGCTGTAGACGTCGCCCCAGCCGTGGTCGGCCCGGCCGAGCGCCCTGAACTCTTCCTGGGAGAGGTCGAGACCCAGGTGGAAGTCGCGGAACGACTCGTCGATGAGGTCGAAAGCGAAGGCGTCGTTGCCCGCCGCGACCGGCGTGTGCACCGTGAACAGGGTGCTGCCAACCACCACCTCGCGAGCGACGCGGAAGCTCAAGCCGCTCGCGACCAGCTCGCGGCAGCGCTCGAGGGCCATGAACGCGCTATGCCCTTCGTTCATGTGCCAACTGCTCGGTTGCACCCCGAGCGCGCGCAACATGCGAACGCCGCCGATGCCGAGGATCATCTCCTGGGCGATGCGGGTGCGTTGATCGCCGCCGTATAGGCGCAGCAGCAGAGCTCGGTCATCGGCGCTGTTGTCTACGTGATCGACGTCGAGGAGGATCACTTCGATGCGCCCGACGTGGACGCGCCAAGCCTGGATCCTCACCGTCTTGCCGAACACCCCGACCGCGACCATGGTCCGCCTGCCCTGCTCGTCGCAGACGGGTTCGAACGGCATGTCGGCCGCTGGGACACCGACGTAGACGGCCTCTTGCTTACCGTCGGCGGCTACCCGCTGGTGGAAGTAACCTTCGGAGTAGTAGAGGCCGACGGCGATAAGCGGCACGCCGAGGTCGGAAGCGGCCTTGGTGTGGTCGCCGGCCAGCACACCGAGACCGCCTGAGTAGAGCGCGACCGACTCGTGCCAACCGTACTCGGCGCAGAAGTAGGCGTGAAGGTAGGCCTCGCCCCGCTCCGTGCCGCTGCCATCGAGCCGCTCCTGGTACCAACTCGGCCGCTGCCGGTAGGCATCGAAGCGAGCGATGACGTGGTCGTAGGCGGCAAGGTAATCGGGGTCGGTCGCGGCCTCCTCCAGGCGCTCCTGGCGTACCTCACGCAGCACCACGACGGGGTCGTGATTGGAGGCCTCCCAGACCGGTCTGTCCAGCTCCCTGAAGAGCCTGCGGGCGGCCGGCTGCCAGGTCCAGTAGAGGTTCTCCGACAGCTCGCGAAGACGATCGATGCGGGGCGGCAGGCGCGGCACCACGTTGAGATGACCAAGGACGTGCACTCTAATGCCTTCTTCCGGGCTCGTTAGCGAGGGTTAGGTCGCATGTTGAGAACTTAGGCGGCGAGGACTTGGGCGGATAGACAGTGCGAAGCTCGTTTTCACGGTGGCGTGGCTGGCTCGGTTCGGCGCGCGCGCAGCGGGCCCCATGACCCGCGAGGGACCCAGGGCCACGAGCGGTCAGCCGCGGCATTCTATCCCGTGACGTTAGGCTGAAGGGGTGGCGCATCCCATGACCATCAAGGCGCTGGCAGCGGCACTTCTCCCCACGCTGCGGGCGACAGCGTTCACGGCTCTGCTCGCCGTCGCGGCCACGGCGTCAGCGCAGTCTCTGCGCCTCAGCGGGTCGGGTTGTCTAACCGGCCAGGCACCGTCTTCAACTACTGCCTCGCCGCACGCGTCGAGCTGCGACGCCGGCTCGTTCTCCGTCGGCTTGGCCGACGCTCGGGTCGGCGCAACGACAGTAGGTGTAGAGCTCTCCTACCGGTTCGGCGCTCGGTTCGGGGCGCACGTTGGCGCCTCGCCCGACAGCGCTGGTGTCGGGCAGGTGGGGTTGAACCTGTCTGCCAACGAGGTGTTCGGGCCGCTCGGTAACGTCGTGTTCGAGATGACGGGCGCCGTGCGCACCGACGGGCTCGGCGAGGCGACGCTGGGCGCGCGCGGGGTCATCGGACCGGTCGCCGCGCGACTCGCGCTCGGCGTGCACGGCGCCGACGAAGCCACCTTCGATCCCTTGGCGCTGGCCTCTGACGAGCGCCCCAGTTTCGGCGGCTTCAGTGCAGGGCTCCGCCTCGGCCTTACCGGTCGGCTCGAGCGCAACCTGATCGTGGAGGCCGCTCCCGAGCTCTACCTCACCAGCACTGGGCTCGCGGGGCGCCTGGCCACGCGCGTGCGCCTCCTGCGCGCGATCGGCGCTAACGAGCTACGGCTACTGGCCCGCGCCGGCGCCACGCCCGGCTTCGAAGCCGTCTACGGCGCCGTTGGCGCCGGGGTCAACTTCCCCCGCGGACGCGCGCCCGATCTCGACGTCGCGCTGTACGTCGGGGTCGCTGACGGGCGCGTGCGGCCGGGCGTCACCGTGGACCTGGTGCAGGACCTAGGGGGCGGGCTTCGGCTCGGGCTGGCCGCCGCCGTCGAGCCGTACCGCCTCGACGTGCACCCCGGCCGCGCCCACCTGAGCCTCGAGACGCCCGTAGGTGACGGCAGGTTGCAGCTGGCGCTGGCGGGAGCGTTCCTCGACGCCGAGCGCCCGGCCGCGGTAGTGGTGAAGACGTCCTTCAGCCTGCCCGTGACGCTGCCGTCGGGAACCCAGCCCAACTGACGATGCTCGCCGCGGAACCGAGCTGACCGCTCAGGGTCGCTGGTACTGCACCAGCTCGCCGCTGGTCAGGTCGAGCCGGAATACGCCCTCGCCCGGCACCGCCCTGAGGACCTTGGTCCTGGCGGCACCGCGGCGCAGCTCGAACTCGCGCAGGCCGGGACGTATGCCAACGGCGTGACCGCCGGGCTGGAACACGCCGTCGACGAACACCAGCACCTCGCGCGTCTCCTCCCAGAACACCACGAGCGGCTCGACCGGCGTGAGCTCGGTCTGGACCCTGCTCACCCGGTAGTTCCTCACCAGCACGTCGACGGTCTCGGCCTTGAAGCCATCGCGCGCCAGGGTGACGGTATGCATGCCGGGCAGCGCCGGGAGGGTTGCGGGTGTCGTGCCTGAAGCGACGCCGTCGAGCTCGACCCGCGAGGGCGGGAAGCTCGACACCTGCACGCTGCCGCCGGCGATGGCGGTGAGGATGACGTGCACGAAGCTGGTGTCCTGGGAGCGCAGCTCGATCATGCGGACGTCGGGGAGGAAGCCCTCCTTGCGGACCTCGAGTTGGTAGCGACCGGGTGGCAGCATCGCGACGTCGAGCTGGCTGGTGCGGCCCAGCGACACGCCGTCGACGAACACTTGAGCGTCCCCCGGCTCGCTTGACACGAACAGACCGGCGTCGCCGGTCGGGAGGTCGAGGAGCGCGGTGGTGAACTCGGCGACGGCGGCAGCGAGTTCCACGGCCGCCAGCTCGGGTGCTTTGGGATCGAAGGCCGCGCTGATGAGGTCGCTGGCGCGCTGCCGCTCGGCGTCAACGACGATCAGGTTGATGGTGTAGGCGTCGGGGTCAGTGGTCACGCGCGCGATCTCCCCGCTGATCGCGTAGCGGGCCGAGTCGAGCGCCGCGATGAGCATCGTGAACTCGGGCTCGAGGCTACTGGCGATGCCGGGCGTTATCAACTCGCCGTTGCGGACCTCCATGCCGGTCTCGGCGCCAACAGCGGAGCGGAAGGTTGTCATGAAGCGCTGCACCGCCTCGTCGGCGACATCGCCACGAGTGCCGAAGGTCGGAGCCGAGATCTGAGCGGCGGCCGAACCGAGGCTTACAAGTACCGCGACCAGCGCCATGACCGTGTAGAAGTGGGCGGTGCGGCGACAGCGTCGCGGGCAGAACATCGCGCCCAGTATAGCCGTTGATGTCGACTTGCTCAGAGCTACACAGGCGGTGCGCTTGATATCCTCGCGGCTAGATGCGCTACCTGATTCTTAGCGATGTTCACGCCAACTTGCCCGCTCTCGACGCCGTCCTCCTTCACGCCGGCCAACGCGGTTACGACGCGGTGATCTTCCTCGGCGACGCGGTCGGTTACTACCCGCACGCCGAGGAGGTGCTGCAGCGCCTCATCGCGGTCGACCCGCAGGTGCGCATCCTCGGCAACCACGACGCCGCGCTGCTCGACATGCTGACGGGAGCCAGCGAGAAGCGCGACGCCAGCGTCGTTTCCGAGGTCCTCGAGCGGCACCTCGAGGTGCTCAGCGATGACAGCGTCGCCTTCCTGCGCACGCTGGAGCCGCATCACGTGGCCGAGAAGTGGGAGGCGACGCACGGTGCGCTCGGCCGCCGCTGGGACTACCTCGCCAACCTCAGCGCGGCGCAGGCGAACTTGCCGCTGATGACCACGCGGCTGCTGTTCGTTGGTCACACGCACTTCCCGAAGGTGTTCGCCTCGGTAACCACGGCCGGCCACGATATGTGGCGCACGGTGGCGTTCCGGCACGAGCGCGGGCAGTACCGCGTGCCGCCGCTCGCCCGGGTGATCGCCAACCCCGGCGCGGTGGGTCAGCCCCGCGACCAGGTGCCGCTGGCGGCGTACGCGCTCTTCGACCTGGAGTCTATGAGCCTCGACTTCCACCGGGTGGCGTTCGACGTCGCCGCTGTGCAGGCCGACGTGCGCGCCCACGGCTATCCGGAGGTGTTGGCGGCCCGTCTGGCCTTAGGCCGATGAGCTCGCCCTTCGAGTTGATCGGCCACGAGGACGTCCTGCGCCGGCTCGAGCGGGGCTGGCGCGACGGCGGCGGCCCACGCACGCTGTTGTTCGCCGGCCCCGACGGGGTCGGCAAGCGGCTGGTGGCGCGCTGGCTGGCGGCGTTCGTCAACTGCGTGGCGCTGCCCGAGAGCCGGCCGTGCGGCGTTTGCGCAAGCTGTCAGGCGGTCGCCGGCGGCAACCACCTCGACGTGCGCGAGATAGGCCCGGTGAGCACCACGCTCTCGGGTCGCAGCAAACATCGCGGCGAGATCACCATCGACCGCCTGGTCGAGCGCGAGCAGGGCGATCCCGATCCGCTCACGGGCTGGCTGCGCACCAGGCCGCAGCAGAGGTTCAGGGTCGCGATAATCGATCACGCCGACACGATGACGGCGGCGGCCGCGAACGCGTTCCTCAAGACCTTGGAAGAGCCTCCGGCCCGCGCCGTGATCGTGTTGCTCGCCGCCGGCCCCGACGCCCTACTGCCCACGGTGGCTTCGCGGGCATCGGT